>CAUPUT010000125.1:0-5194 GCA_963514615.1 uncultured Treponema sp. | reverse complement strand
AAGTCGATTTTTATCTGCGTTTAAAGAAATTGCATAACGAGCAGCCTATTCTGCCCAATATACCTCTCGCACAATCCTACTATAAATCCATCACCGATATTGCTCATGCGCTCGGAATGGAACATCAAATCACACTCGACCTGATTTTACGGCAAGAAGGAGTGCTGCAAATCGATAAAAATTTTGATGAGGAACTTTGGCAAAAAGCTCTTGTTCCCCTTCTCAATGAGCTGACTGAAAAATTCAATATGTGTAGGATTGAAGAAGGCAAGGCATTGTCCGCAGATATACGGAAAATGCTTGCCGTACTTTCCGGCTCAGTTGCGGAGATTGAACAGAATGCTGCGAGAATGGAGCAGCTTTTTTCTGCAATGCTGAAAAAGAAATTTTCCGACCTTATGGAGCGTGAACCGGATCCGCAGCGTGTTATGCAGGAGACTGCTGTATTGCTCGTTAAGTATACAATCAATGAAGAAATCATACGGGCAAAAGCGCATATCGCCGCTTTAGAAAAAGAAATCGCAGAAAACGAAACTCCCGGCCGGAGAATTGATTTTTTATGTCAGGAAATCAATCGGGAGCTTAATACTATCGGCTCCAAAAATCAGCTGACGGAAATCGGTCAGGCCGTTATCTCCGCTAAGGATGCTCTGGAGAACATCCGTGAGCAGGCTCACAATATCGAATGAGGACTGTACCGATGAAAAACGACTATATCATTCCTGCCAAAAAAAAGTTGCGCATTGCCATTTCGGGAGCTTCCGGCTGCGGCAATACAACGGTCTCAGCCTTGCTTGCCGATGCATTGGGTATTCCGTGCATCAATTATACCTTTAGAACTCTTGCAAAAGAATTAGGTATGCCGTTAAAAAAAGTAATTGAACAAGCTAAAACCGATTTCAGCTTTGACCGCATTATTGATAAACGCCAAGTTGAACAGGCGCTGAAATCCTCCTGTGTACTCGGCTCCCGCCTTGCGATTTGGATGCTGAAAGAGGCGGATTTAAAAGTGTATCTCTATGCCTCCGCAGAAGTACGCGCCGGACGTATCTTTCAACGGGAGGGGGGGAGCCTTGAGCATATCAAAGAGTTTACCGCGATGCGGGACAGCGACGACACCCGCCGGTATAAAGAGCTGTATAATATCGACAATACCGATTATGCCTTTGCCGATATGCTGATCGATACGGAGCGTTATACTCCGGATCTCATCATAGGGCTAATCATAGACGAGCTTTTGCGGCGTTCGCTCATTGTTCCGAAAGTAGATGTATAACAAATGTCCGGAACACCAAGCCTCGAAGAGCGAACAGCTTATCAATAGTAAACAAATGAGTATTCTTGAAGCATCACCTCATCCCGATTACACCGATTTTCAAAAAGCGATTTTAGATTACTATGATGCACATGGGCGATCTTTTCCATGGCGCACGACGAACGATCCCTACTCCATTCTTGTGTCCGAATTTATGCTGCAGCAAACGCAGACCGAGCGAGTGGTGGAAAAATACAACCGCTGGTTGGAAGTGTTCCCCACGGTGCAAGACCTTGCGGCAGCCTCCCTCGTACAGGTGCTTGAGCAGTGGGTAGGTCTCGGATACAACCGCCGCGCGCGTTTTTTACATCAGTGTGCTCAAACTATTGTAAGCAAATACGGCGGCGTTGTTCCCGATGCTCCTGAAACGCTTCAAACGCTTTCGGGTATCGGCCCCTACACGGCTGCCGCGATTTCGACATTCGCCTACAATAAACCCAACGCATTTATCGAAACAAATATCCGCGCGGTGTTTATCTTTTTCTTTTTTAAAGACAGAACCGATATCAGCGATAAAGAATTACTCCCTCATATCGAAGCCTCGCTGTATAAAGAAAATCCGCGGCTTTGGTACTACGCGCTGATGGATTACGGCGCGGAATTAAAAAAGAAAACCGTCAATCCGAACAGAAAAAGCAGGCATTATACCAAGCAGTCCAAGTTTGAAGGGTCGGTACGGCAAGCGCGCGGCGCGGTTATTAGAACTCTTACGGCGCACAATAATCAAGGATATGCAGAGCTGTACGGCAATACTCAGACGGAAAAGCTCCTTTTTGATAAAGCGCTCGAAGGTCTCATCCGCGAAGGTTTTGTTGCAGAAGAGGACGGCTGTTATTCCATTAAGCAGTAAGGGGATTTATAAATACGGCAAGCTGTATTCATCGGTAAACACGAAGGCAAAAATAGCTTGGAAAAAACAGCGTAACTCACCTAAATAATTCATAATTTCGGCAAATCCTATCAATATCATATTTTTTTATAAAAATTTTCATTTTTTCCTCTGAATTTCAAGCCATTTTGCGTCGCGTGTTTTATAAGACAGATAGCATCAACCACAAGGAGGTTTTTATGCAACAACAAAAACGGATAAAATCCGCGACATGTATCAAATACTGTGCCGTATTGCTGTTCTGGCTTGCAGCGGTAGGCATAACAGGATGTCAACAACCGGCAAAGCCTTTGGTAAAGGAAACAAAAACGGAAAAGACGCCGCAAAAACCTATGACTCCATCCAAGGAGGATAAATCCAACAATGAGCAGGGGAAAAGCACCTACCAAGGACTTGATATTCCCGAAACGCTTTCTCGGTCTCCGCAGAAGCTGCGCGAAATGATCATACAAGAACGGCAGATCGATGAAACGGAAGCGCAATTCAATGAGCAAGGAAAGGTGGTAAAATACGTCGAAAAAGAGGTTGAATATGATATTTCGGCTGCTTTCGACGATAATCTCCTGCTTGATCCTTCCCAGAACTCAATTTATCCCGGCGCTGTCCTCAAAGGCGATACGATTGAGAAAGAAGGGTATCAGGAAATCACCGAAGGCAATAAGCGGAAAGCGGTTATCTCTTTCGATTTACAGGGGGTAAAAGATAAAGAGGGTAAGGGCGGAAAACCCGGTATTACTTCGGGTGAAATTATTCCGAATTTAGCGGCGTATAGAGAACTGCGCAATAAGATTCTCAGCCAAAGCATTACTTACCATGCCTCTGCCCATTCAAGCTATGAAGACATCGAAATTAAAAACGAGAAAAGTCTTGAGGCGCAGCTTAAAATAGGTGTGGGTTTCGGTGCAGCCGGAATTAAAAGCAAGATAGCCGCAGGATTTAAGTTTAAGAAAGGAGAACAAAAAGAACGGCGTCTTATCAAATTTGTCGAAACGTTTTATACCGTCGATGTGAACCAAGAAGCTGCGCCGCTTATGATCAATATACCGCGCGAAGCTGTAGGGAACCGGATGCCGGTGTATGTATCGTCGGTTTCTTACGGACGTATCGCCTATCTTACCATTGAATCTGATCAGGAAAAGTCCGAGCTTAAAGCCAATCTCGACACGGTTTTTAAAGCCACAACAACAAACCATGCCGACATTGATATTGACACGGCAATCAAAAAACTGGAAAAGGGAACAACAATTACAATCAATATTATCGGGGGCGGCAGTGAAGCGGTTACCGATCTTAAACAGTTCCAAAAATATATTGTAAAAGAAGGCTTTTCTTCAAAGAATCCGGGACATATTATTAAGTATCAACTACGGTTCTTGGATGACAATGCCGTCGCGTATATCAAATACGGCGAAAAATACAAGACTGTTGAACGTATTGAAGTACCTGCAAAAGGCTATAAGGTAACTGCTACGGTAGAAAATATCAAAGGTACCGGATTCCAGTCCGCACATATTACCGGTATTATCGGTATGCAGCCGCTTGATAAAGAAAAGCTGCGAAAAACGATCTTTAACTACAGTGATACGGATCCGAAATTAACGGTTATGCGTGGAAAGAATACAAAGCCTCAAGCGCAGCCGGACAGTATTATTGTACCGGACGAATCTTCTGTTATTCAACTTTCCTTCGATATAAAAGGAGAGATAGGCGGTGTGCAACAAGTTTTTGTAAGATATCCACAAGGAGACAGCCCCAAGCAGCCCATTCGTACGGTCAGTACATTCAAAAAAAGCCCCTTACACCAGTTTATGCTTCATCGTAAAGGATATCCGAATGAAAAACTGGTATTCGACGTTCGGTTTAAAGTTGAAAAAGAATCGTAACGGTAAAATATTTCAGCATATATTTTAAACCGACTGTGCAAAATTTTAGCTAAAATTTTGCACAGGTTTTTCAAAAGAGGCAGGGCAAACATACAAAAAGGCAATATCTTTTAAATATGCCCTGTCCGTGTACCTAGTACCAATCGCCGCAGATAAGATCGTAAGCGGCGGATCCGGGAAGCGGTATCGGCGGTAAAGCGTCTCGAGTAAACCATGCAGCTTCCGATAGCTCTTCCTTTTGTACGGTAATATCCCCCGAAACGTATTCGGCGCGGAAGGCAAGCATCAGCTGATTAGGATACGGCCAGCCTTGGCTTCCGCGATACCGGATATCTTTGACGGTTAAGCCCACTTCTTCGCGTATTTCACGGACAACCGCCTCTTCCGCCGTTTCTCCCGCTTCGATAAAACCGGCAATGCAGGTATAAAGGTCGGAGATATGCTGCACATGCCGCGCTAAAAGGATTTGCTCACCCTTACTGATAAGCACAATAATGCACGGCGCAAGAACCGGATACCATATTCTGCGGCATTGCGGACATTCCAGCGCCGTTTCGGTTGTGCTCAAATACAAATGGCTGCCGCAAGAAGCGCAATACTTTGTATGATGCAGCCAATCGAGCAAAAGCGCTGCGCGGGCAACAACCGCCGCATACTCAGCAGGTTCCGTTACGAATAGATTCCGGTACGGAATTCGTTTAAGCCCTTCCGGCACCGCCGCATCAGGCGATAAGGCCGCTGCAAAGGTGCGATAGGCCTTTTCACCATAAAGACCGAGAATATCTTTATTACTATATTTTTTAAGGGCTTGAGAAATTTCGCTACCGTTCGGTAATCGTCCGTCTACGGAAATAAAAACATCTTTCTTTTGTATTAAAATACCGAATTTAAAATCCGCCCCATCGGGACAATCTATAAGCGCCATACTTTCCGTCATCCTTTTATCGGTTTAATTAACATTCTCCGATGCGAATCATCGGGAAGAATTACCCCTTCGCACGAATAACGCGCATTAAACCCGCTGTGACTTTTCAAATTTTTTTTCGAGCTCGGCAAGTTTGTGCGGATATTTTAAAGTATTGTAGCAAAACATAGTCAGCATCATAG
>CAUPUT010000124.1:0-5203 GCA_963514615.1 uncultured Treponema sp. | reverse complement strand
TAGGCGATGAGCTTTCCTGTAATATGACTGAGACGGCAACAGCTATTCACCAAATAAACATGCATATTGCGAATGTTAAACAGCAGTCGATCGCTCAGTCCGCAAGCGCGGCCAATGCGGTCTCATCAATCGATGAAATTGACGAAGCGATAAAAGTCTTAAATAAAAATGTTGAAAAGCAGGTAGAAAGCGTCGCGCAATCCGCCAAATCAATAGAGCATATGGTAGAAAACATACAGGAGGTCGCCAAGACGCTCGAAGCAAGCGGAACGCTCATTGAAAATCTTCATCAAGCAACCTCAAATGGAAAAGAGACCATCGGGCAGTCAAACACCATCACCCAAAAGATTGCCGAAGAATCGGGCAGTTTGCTTGAAGCAAGCAGTGTGATTCAGCATATTGCAAGCCAGACAAACCTATTGGCTATGAATGCGGCAATTGAGGCAGCTCACGCAGGGGAAGCGGGTAAAGGCTTTGCCGTTGTTGCGGACGAAATCCGTAAACTCGCCGAAGATTCTGCGGCCCAAGGCAAGACGATCACCGCGACGCTTAAAAATTTCAGTAATGAGATAGAAACGCTTTCCGGTATTTCTCATACCGTCGAAGAGACGTTTAGCAGCATTTTTACCCTTTCCGATCAGGTCAAGGCGGTCAGCAATAAGATTACTGCTGCAATGCAAGAGCAGTCCTCTTATAGCCGCAACGTACTTGACACAATGAATAAGATGTCGGTTGTAACGAGCCAAGTAAGCACCGGCTCTGCGGAGATTTTACGGAATGAAGAAAGCGCCGCAAAAGGTATTCATACATTAAATGATGCAGCGCGTGTTATCACCGAAAGTATGAATGAAATGGCTTCGGGCGCCGTGCAAATCAACAATGCCGTACAGGAAGTCAACGAAATTACGCAGAAGAATAAACAGAGTATTGAGAGCTTGGCAGAAGAAGTGAGTAAATTTAAAGTCAATTAAATCAGGGAAAGCGAGGAAAACTTGAAGGTGCTGTGAGCCGTGAACCGCATCACATGATTACAAGCGCCTATTTTACCGCCGTGTTTGAAACCGTTGCGTATGACATGACTCGCAAAAAAGCACTCGAGTATGTAAAGGAACCGGCTGTCTTTTTTAACTGCGGTTGGGACGGTATTTTAAAGCTAACGTAAGATAGGAAAATGGTGTTGCTGTAAGTAATACTATTTTGAGATATGACCGATGATGCATATGCAAATGTCATCTGCAAATAACCCAGCTGCCCTCATTCCTGTTTTAAACATCGATACGGATTGAGAGTTCCCATTCTCATATATAGGCTCAGCTAAAGATTGACATGCGTAAACATCTCCGTATATACTATCATATATACGGAGGATTATTATGGTTTGTGCAAAAGTCTTTATGAGTGGGAACAGTCAAGCGGTGAGGATTCCAAAAGAATTTCATATTGACGATACAGAACTCTTTATCAAGAAGATTGGAACAACAATAATTTTATATCCTCAAAATCGTCCCTGGGAAAATCTTAAAAAAAGTTTATCGGAATTCTCTGATGACTTTATGGCGGAAGGGAGAAATCAACCTTCATTGACAGAAAGAGACGCATTTTAATGTATTTGCTGGATACGAATATTTGTATTTTTCTCATTAAGAATACATTTCCCGTTCTCACTAAAAGGATTTTTGCGACAAGCGGTAATGATCTGTTTTTATCGTCTATTTCAATCGCTGAAATGGAATATGGCGCCTCAAAAAGTCAGAACAGAGAAAAAAATCGAAAGGCTTTATTAGACTTTTGTATTGATTTTAATATTCTTGATTTTACGGCAGAAGATACGGAAGCATATGGTATGATCAGAGCGTATCTTGAAAAGGAGGGGAGCGTTATCGGTCCGTATGATATACAAATTGCAGCCCAAGCTATGACAAGAAATTTAATCGTTATAACAAATAATTACGATGAATTTGCTAGAATTCCCTGGATAAAAGTAGAAGATTGGACAAAGAAATAGGACAAACCAAAACAACCGATTCAACCTAACATTGTGGTGCAATATCTACCGGCTAATGATATGAGGAGTACTATGCGTTTTATAATTGAAACAAAGAAATCAAAGGATGAGATTTTGCAAATCATACGCGACAATACGTATATAAAAACTTCTGTATTTGATTTTCCCAAAGGAGACAAATATTTTGAAGGAAGCGTATCTGAAAATTCATTTAAAATCTTTAGGTGTATACAGTATCGGAATTCATTTTTACCTTTGATAATTGGAACTATTGAAACACATGAGTATGGTTCAACAATCAACATCAGAATGAGAATGGCTATCCCCGTTATCGTTTTTTTAGTTATATGGTTTACCGGAGTAATTACTGCATGTCTCATATTTCCGTTTGTGGGCTTTCCTATGCCGGCTGCTTTAGTCCCTTATATCATGCTTGTTTTTGGGATTTTGCTTGTCATAATCCCCAATAAAATTGAAGCTAAAAAAGCAAGAGAAAAGTTAGAAGAGCTTTTGAAATAAGCTTAAAGAGTGTTTTTCTCTTGTACTCCACACATTGCATTTTATATCCTGATGTCTTATACTTTTTACAGCTATGGAAGACGAATTACAGATAACCCTCACAAACGATTATGCGTTCAAACGCTTGTTAGGTTCGGAAGAAAACAAACCGCTCTTGCAGGATCTTCTGGAGTGCATTCTTGACCTTACACCGCAACAGGTTCTCGATCTTGAGTTCATGGACAAAGAATTGACGAAAGAAGAGTTCAGCGATAAAACGAGTATCCTTGACGTAAAACTCAAGCTAATCGACGGTACGGTTATCGATATTGAAATCTCGTTTTCCGATAGACGTCCGTGTCTATCGGAAAACACGAGTTTTGCCATTCGGCAAAACATCGCTGCTGCTTGAAACCACCGCCATCCATGGCGGTTCTGAAATGTCTTTTGAAAATAGGTGGAGCAGATACGAGGCATGAACAAAAATTACCCGCAGGCGTGCTTTTGCACGTTGAGGACTAATTTTTGTGAAATAACGAAGTAGATGCCCGCATATTTTCAAAAGATGATAGAAAGGAGCGTAGAATATGATAGCAACGATGTCACCGGTATTACAAATGCTGAATGAAAAAATAGACGTATTAACTTTATCGCCGACAGAACGGAAGCTGTATGAGTCAAGAATGAAGCTGAAAAGCGACATAACGACCATCTCAGAGACACAATTCAGTGCGGGGGTCGAACGGGGTAAATCGCTGGGGCTTGCTGAAGGCAAATCGCTCGGTCTCGCTGAAGGCGAAGTAAGAGGTTCTCGGCAGAAAGCTCTTGAAACAGCACGTAATTTACTTGTGATAGGTTTATCGGTTGAAAATATCGCAAAAGCAACCGGCTTAACCGTACAGGAAGTAGAAACACTGAATTAATAATGAGCAAAGTTTTCTAGCATTTTTATAATGCGGAATCCCTGTTCGGGATATTAATTTTCCTTGCAGATTATTCTTTCCCATGGTATAATTAATTATATCGAATTTATTGTTAAACAGATGTTCCAACCGCATGTGCGATAAATTCATATAAGAGATCATTATTTTTATGGGGAAACGAAAAAAATGATTGACAAAATGAATAATAATAGTATAATACCCCCCCCCCCCATCTTTTGGAAATATACGGCGCATCTACTGCGTCGTACGCTGAAAATAAATGCTCAACGTATCAAAGATACGCCTGCGCTTTATTTTCAGCTAACTCCTTGTATCTGTACCGTCTATTTCCGAAAGGCTTTTTTCGCAATAGACAACGCATCTACTGCATCGTCTATTTCTAAAAGGCTTTTTTTACACTATACAGCACATCTAGTTCGTTGCTGCGCACAAATTAATCCACATCGTATCAAAATATCCATAAACGGATGTAAAAATATCAATTCCGGATAATCCATTTCTATATTATTTTTTAGGGGTTTCCAAAGGGCTCTCTCTTTGGTCGATATTTTTCTTTTTTTAGGGTCTAAATATAGGAGGTGTACAATGAAAAAACGATTTTCGATTCGCTACAAACTTATCCTTATTTTCGGTTTGTTAATTGCCCTCGCTTCAACTGTTGAAGGGCTACTTGCGGTATTCGTTGCGCAACAAGGCGTTACCGAAAAAGTCGAAACACATCTAATTGATAAAGCGACCGATACGGCGGAAATTATCGACGGACGTATTACTGCTTTTTGGCAGTTTCTTGAAGGCATTGCCCGTATGCCGTTTTTGCGCGATTCTCACATTTCTTATATGGAAAAAATGAAAATGCTCGCTCAAGAAGTACAATTCAATAAAGCTTTACGTGCTCTATATATAACCGACGAAAAAGGTATTATTCAATTTTTAGACGGGACGACTCCTTCTTGTGCGCAAGAGCAATGGTTCATAGACGGTATGCAAGGGAAACGGTTTTGCGGCGAGCCATATATCGATGCAAGAACCGGCAATTCGTTTGTTGCCGATATTGCAGTGCCCGTATATGATGATAATCAACGGGTTATCGGCGTGCTCATTGCTGACATGGATGGATTGTGGTTTGCCAAGCAAATCGATGATATTGTCGTCGGTAAAACAGGTAATTGCTATATGATGGGCAATACCGGCGTCATTATTGCCGATAAGAATACCGAGCTTGTTAAAAGCCAAGCAAATATTATTGAACAAGCGAAAACAAACACAGCGCTCACGTCAGCCGCTGTCTTTTTGGAACACGTTTTGGACACGGACGAAAGCGAGGTCGGCTATTACACATATCAAGGCACAGCCTACATATCGTCCTTTGCCACAATGAAAACAACCGATTGGTCGGTTATTATCCGTGCGCCTGTAAATGAATTTATGGGAACGGTCGATTCCTTGCGCATCAGGATGTATATTACCGGAATTATCATTTTACTTATTGCGCTTGTAATTATTTTCTTTATTGCCCGTGCTATGGTACAACCGGTACAAAAAGTCGTTTTTGCATTACGGGATATTGCTCAAGGCGAAGGCGATTTAACGGTACGTTTACCGATACACGGTAATGATGAGGTAACGGATTTGTCCGAATACTTTAATGAGACTATCGCTAAAATCGGAACTTCAATACAAGCGGTTGGAACAAGCAGCAACGAAATGGAAGAAATCGGCAATGAGCTCGCTTCCAATATGACGGAAACGGCAAGCG
>CAUPUT010000123.1:0-5261 GCA_963514615.1 uncultured Treponema sp. | reverse complement strand
TGGTATACACGATAGACTCAAAATCTATTGGGGGCAACTCCGTAAGGGTTCAAGTCCCTTCGCCGGCATGTTTTTCAATTTACCGATTTGTCGTTATCAACCTTCAATTATTTAGACTACTAAATATTAACACTACTAAAAGTTAAATTATGGAACGAAAAGACACAGGACTCGCATTTTTATTGCAATACGAAAATGTCGCATGGTATGAAAATGGACGCGTAAGAATCCTCGACCGGCGCATCTATCCCGAAAAAGTAACGTATGTCGAATGTTCTTCATGGCAGGAAGTTCGGCAGGCAATTGCCGATATGGTAACCCAAAGCGCTGGGCCGTATACCGCTGCTGCGATGGGGATGGCGCTTGCCGCATATCAAGTACGGAATGAAGGGGCTGAAAAGCAGCGACAGTTTCTTGCAGATGCTGCAGAGGGGCTTGCTCATGCCCGTCCGACAACGGCAAACAGAATGGAACGAATTACTACCGGCTGTCTTGCGACGGCTGAAGATGCCTTAAATGCCGGGCAAGATGTAGCAACCGCTCTTTTTAACGCTGCAATAGACTCGCTCAATCGGCGCTACGGTATCATGGAGAAAGTCGGAGTCTATCTTGCAGGTCTTTTTCCACAAGAAGGCGGCATCCTTACCCAGTGCTTTGGGGAAACGATTGTCGGAATGATGCTAAAAGCCGCCCGCATCAGTAACAATCCTGTTAAGATAATCTGTGCCGAAACACGGCCGTTCCTGCAGGGCGCCCGTTTAACCGCTAGCTGCGCCGCCGATATGGGCTTTGACACCACTGTTATTACCGATAATATGGTTGCATATATGATGCAGCAGGGGCATATCGATCTTTTTACCTCGGCGGCGGATACTATTGCACGAGACGGGCATATCGCAAATAAAATCGGAACTTTTCAGATTGCCCTGCTTGCAGATATATTCGAGATACCGTATTATGTAACCGGCATACCGGATGCAGATAAAAAAAGTACCGCCGATATCCGCATCGAACAGCGTAACCCTGAAGAAACACTTTCGTGTCATGGTGTGCGGCATACCCATCCTGCAGTAAAAGGAATCTACCCTGCATTCGATATTACACCGCCCCAGCTCATTAAAGGAATTGTAACCGATAAAGGAATATACAACCCTCAAGAACTCAGTGCGTATTTCGAGACGCCTCCGGATAGGTTCTATTAGATTAGGTTATTACTTATGGATGCACAAAAAGTTCCGTACAGCCGCATTATTACCCCTGCCCCGCGCCGACCCGTCGAAAATTCCGTACCGTTGTTCGGGTCGTATTCGGGAATGTTTCATACCTTTGATATACGAGGTGTTAAGAAACCGTTTGGTGATTTACCGTTCCCTTCATTTATAACGGATACTCGTATAACCGACACGCTGAGGCTTCTCTTTTGTGACGATAATCTTATCGGCGAAATTGAATTTTTTTACGGCGGCTATTTCGCCTTTATGGAAACGACGCTATGGAACCGCCAAACGAACCGCCAGCTCGCATACCGTCAGTTTTTACCGCTCGGTTTTGTCCATCTACCTAAGTACATTGCGTACAGTGTTGCTACCTGCCGAGTAAAGCGGCGGTATGTCCGCATTTTTTCCCGCCTTTCTAAAGGGATGCTCTACGCCGATTTTGATTTCCTTGCCGCTGATGAACGCCCCTCATGCGAGGGCAGGCTTGATTTTGATACACGTTCGCCGCAATGTACCGACTATTCGGCTGTTATTCCTTCTTTTGTGAGCCGCCGATGCCAGGCGGTATATTTCCGGTCATTTGCAGTAAACGGATGGGTTAATTTCGGACACAATCACGACGTACAATTAAATAGAACAAATGCTGTCGGTTTTTTAGATTTTAGAAAGACATACACAACGCTCCGCACAAAACGAAGCGTTGTTATCGGATTGGGCTTTATTGAAGGTGTACAGGTTTGTTTTCATTTAAGCAATTCGATCGCACCGGACAGCTACAGCTATAA
This sequence comes from uncultured Treponema sp., assembly GCA_963514615.1. GTDB lineage: Bacteria > Spirochaetota > Spirochaetia > Treponematales > Treponemataceae > Treponema. Next base: position 3,259 of record CAUPUT010000123.1, on the reverse strand, counting down.
CGATAATATTTTGTTCTATGGGGGAAAGCGTATCCCGCTGCCGCCGGTACGTATTACATACCCGTTCGGTTCTTCCAAAAACTGGATTATCCAAGACACGGAAAGTATGGTCGATTTGACTTTTACACCCAGTGCAATCTCGCATAGGAACCTTAACATACTTGTATGGCGACGAGACTATAAAACCATTTACGGCATGTTTGAAGGTTCTATTCTAATTGAAGACGGCGTACCACTCAAGTTAAAAGGATTCCCGGGTATTGCAAAAAAAGTTCGAATGAGAATGTAAGGGGTTTCTAAAAATCTAACCGCTATTTTAGGGGCTTTCCTACGTTTACCATATGGTATAGGTGACGCCCGTATAAATATCTACTGCATGACCTTGCCGCTTGCCGGTTACAATCGTCCAGTTAAGCCCGGCACTCAGTTCAAAATTTTTTATGACCGTATAAGAACCGTTCAGCGATAGCGTATGGAAATACGACGGATTCGCGGATGGTGTTTTTGCTTGTGCAAGCGGGTCGTAAGTCTTTGACGGCGGATAGTATACATCATTATCAGGATGTTCAAAGAACTTTTCTTCGTTTTCTCCTTTTACCAAAAAACGGTAGCGAAGTTTTGCAGTATATCTTTTCGGCTGCGTTAATGCAATCTGTAAAAAACCGCCCATCGTATCCGGTCCATAAGGGTTGGCAAGCCACATCATAATATAGTCGCCCGTTTTTCCGGTAGGGGCAACGGAATCCTTTCTACGATGATAAAGACTGATATGTTTATTTTCCATAATATACATCCATGGATTCGCATGCAAAAACTCTCCCGTTACGGAAAGATGGCCGAACGAAAAAGGATGGATATACTCAATGCCGACTAATCCACCCAGACTATTGGGAATATTCCGCGCATCGGGGAAATTTTTTAATTCATAATGGGTTTGAAATTGATTTTGTCCGTATTGCCCATAGATCCTTAAACCGCGTACCGGTATGATATCGACACCGATAGCAAGCTGACATCCGACACTCGATTTTCCGGAGTCTTCAGATGCCCTTCTATTAAAGGTATCTTCACGCCATCCGTAGTAATTATGAAAAATCATCATCGGGTTCAAATACTTAGGGTCAAAAGGAGCGTTTACTATGACGCCTTCGTATAATCGGACGGAAATCCAATCCAATGGGCGAAATGCCGCTTCGTGCGAAAAGACAAAACGGGTAGGCTCCAGTTCCGTTACAGTGAGGGATAAACGAAGGTTCTTATAGAAAACAGCTGCCGACATATAATCCAGCCGATCTACCGCATCGGCAAGCAACATACTGCCCGCCAACGACCTGCCGACATTCAACCGTCCCCGCCCAATGGTGAAAACACCATAGCGGCCGCCTAGTGTTATGTTTGCTTGGTGAGGAAACCCTGCATCCATAGCGCTTCCTTCTAACGGAAGGTTTGTGTACGGAGAAGAAAGCCCTGCAGCCTGATAGTTTTTCTTTATGCTGAGGTCGGTAAAAAAATTTATGTAGGGGGTAAACATCAACTGCATCGGAACGGACATAACAGCAGGGGTTCTGTTATAACGCAAAAAACTATCGAGCCGGACTTCGTTTTTCCTTCCATGGACATATTGCCCTTGCAACGAAAAAACACCGTTTATATCGAACGCAAAATATTTTTTGTTCACTAAAAACGGATGATCGGAAAAATAGTTCTGCATTAGACCGTACAACGGTTCACTTGCCTGCGGTATCTTTGCATTCTCGAAAGAAGAAAAGTATTCGGACAATTCGCCTTTTGAAAGCGGCTGCCGATCGGCAAGAGTTGCTTGCCGTGATTCAACGGAAAGAATGTGCATTGCATCGTAAATCCAGTGTCGGTTTTCTACAAACAGCGCATAAGGCGTATCTGCAAAGCATAGAGCGGAAAGCAGCAGCCCTAATGCAATGGCAATAATTGAAGAAACCCGCTTCATTTTCTTTCTCCTTCGTTTTGAGGACATTGAAATTGATGAATAAAATCGGCAATGGGTTTCAAGCCGTTTTGAATATACATCGTGTCGATTTTCTTTTCTATAGAACGCAATAAGGAATCGTCAGCTATTAGTTCTTTTACTTTTTTTATTATCTTTCTCGGTTTGGGAATATACCAACCGAGGTTGTTGTTGACGACATAGAGCATATTGCCAAGTTCTTGCCCGCGTACATAGCTTGCAAGAATAAGCGGCTTACCTGCAGACAATGTTTCCATAACCGTAGCAGGGCCACTTTTGGTGATAACACAATCGGACACATTAATGAGATCGGGCATACAGGAAACAAAACCGAATACCTGAATATTGCTAATTTGCGTCGTTTTGAGCAGGATTTCCAACTGCGTTTTTAGCACTTTATTTTTACCGCAAATAACGATTAAATGAGCAGGGCATCGCTGAAAAATAAACGCATTGACAATAGCAAGCATTGATTTTAAGCCTTCGCCACCGCCGACAGCCAACACTATTTTTTTATCAAGCGGGATACCGTGTCTTTTCTTAGCAGTGATTTTTTCCTCAGTCGTATAGCGCCGGTCAAAATTCCGTGAAAGCATAATAGGAAATTGATGTACCCGTTCCGGTTTAAAACCATAGCATTCGATAGCCTCTTTTTGCAACTTTTGAGAAAAGACGATGAGCTCGGTGTTTTTTGTATAAAACCATAAGGGATGCACAGTGAACGGATCCATCACAATGGAAATTAAAGGAATAGCGGGGTTTACCCTATCGATCGCAATCCGAGCAAGTGGAATGAGTATTTCGTGCAGACAAACCAATTTGGTTATTTTTTCGGCTTTAAGAAATTCTACCAGATTCCTTACAATAAACGGACGCAACAGCCATCTGCAAAAATTTAAAACGGTTTTTGATTTTGTTAATTGATAAAATGCGACGTAGCCAAGTTCAAAGTAGTTTGAAGTCGCAAGATAGCCTTTTTCAAAAAAAATGCGCGCCAGTCGATTTTTTTCTTTGAACCCGTTTTTAAGGATATAGGAAGCTCCTTGAGGATACTTTTCCGCTAAGCGGTCTATTAATGCGGTTGCACCCGAAATATGCCCTCCGCCCGTTTTTAGATATAAAAAGCCGATACGTTGTTCCATTTGCAAACACTATATCAAAAACCTCTCTTAAATACAATCAATGGAGATAAAGCTCTGTAAGTAATTTGTCATAAGTCTAAAAGTTGCATTTATTTATAAAAAAGAGTATCATCCGGCTATGAATAAAGCTTTA
>CAUPUT010000122.1:0-5264 GCA_963514615.1 uncultured Treponema sp. | reverse complement strand
CATCCATCGTTATAAACATTTCCCGTATCAGTTCATGCAAGGCTTCATCAATATGCTCTACCGGCTTTGAGGGCTGCCGGAGCGTTTCTTCACCTAAATACAGTACCTTCATCGCGCATTATAGTACAAAATTTATGCCGTGCGGTCAATGTATTTATTCGTGTGGAGACTTTAATACCCGCTGTTTTCGGCAACGCTCTGCGTCGAGGTTGTTGATTTTAGGAAAAAGGTAATAGCATCAGACACCATTATTCTGGGGGAATATTCAAAAAATATCTGATGTTATTGCCCTGCCATATGTCTCGCCGTAAGGCTTTTTCTTGTGGTATACTGCCCCTATGCTGATTGGAGAAATTCAAACGCCCGTGTCAAATCTGTATGGGGCGGGGAAAACAACTGTTGAACAACTGAACCGGCTGGGGGTCTCGACGGTCGGTGATCTACTACGGCTCTGGCCGCGCGCATGGGAAGATCGCAGCAGGTATAATACGCTCGGCGAATGGAATGCGTTTCATAAATTGAATGTTCCGGTAACGGTTATGGATCAGCAATGGTTCGGCTACGGGCGTATGAAAACGCTCAAGTTGATTGTCTGCGATTCGGAAGGAACCCGTGGCGAGCTGGCGTGCTTTAATCGACCTTTTTTAGAGAAATCGTTTCCGGAAGGTACAAAGGCGCTGGTTTACGGAAGTTTTTCCGTTAAATACGGATCTATCCAATCGAGTTCGTTCGATATAGAACAATACGATACGGCGGAGCGCCGTGTTTTGGCGGTATATCCGCTGACGCAGGGATTAACACAGACAAAACTGCGCAAGCTCATCGAGCAGGCGCTCAATTCGTATGCGCGGGGAATCGATTCCGAGCTTCCCGCCGATGTATTGAATAAATACGGCTACCCCGACAAAAGAACTGTGTTGTTTGCAATGCACCGACCCGCTTCCATGCAAGAGGCGGAAAACGCCCGCACCGCGCTCATCTTCGAAGAGTTCTTCCTCTACGAAGCGGCTGTCGGTATGCGTGCACTTGAGCGGCGCGGTGTGTTGCCGCGTACGCCGGGGGCAAAAGGGCAGGGGAGTGTATTGCCTGCACAGACGGCGAACGGAGACGGTCAAGCAACAGGAGATAGGCAAGCAACAGCGGCGCAGGCTGGCGCTTCGGAAGATACGGCTCAACCGTCTGCGGCGCTGCAGTACACATACAGCCCGCTGCAAAAGGAGCTGCTTTCGCGCCTGCCGTTTACACTTACCGCAGACCAGCAAGCCGTTACTGCAGAGATTAACACCGACCTCGACGGAACGGCGCCCGCCGCCCGTCTTATACAGGGTGATGTCGGTTCGGGCAAAACCCTCGTTGCGTTTTTAGCCTGCTTAAAAGTGATAGAGGGCGGCGGACAGGCGGCGCTGATGGCGCCGACTGAGCTGCTGGCACGGCAGCACGCCGATAATGCGGCAAAGCTTTTGGAACCGTTCGGCGTACGGCTCGCTTTTTTAACCGGTAACCTCAAAGCGGCGGGACGCTCTCAGCTTTTACAGCAGCTTGCCTCCGGTAATATCGACCTCATCATCGGTACGCACGCCCTTTTTTCCGCACAGACGCTGTATAAAAATCTACGGATGGTTGTTATCGACGAACAGCACCGCTTCGGTGTACTCCAGCGCTCTGCAATTATCCAAAAGGGCATCGACAGCGGAAAAAAGGCTCCGCATTTTTTAATGATGAGTGCGACGCCCATACCGCGGACGCTTGCGCTGTCGATGTTCGGCGACCTCGATATTTCCGTCATCAAAACGATGCCTCCCGGGCGCAAGCCGGTGATTACCTATGTTGCCCCCGAGAGCAAAGCCGAAAAAGTGTATTATTTTATCGGGCAGGATATCCTTGCCGGAAAGCAAGCCTATTTTGTGTACCCGATTATTGAAGATTCGGAGACGCTCAGCCTAAAATCGGCGGAAGATATGTTCGCGGAGTTGAGTCGGGATTTTCCCCATCACCGGCTTGCACTTTTGCATTCCAAGGTGCCGGAAGACGAAGCGCGGGCTATTATGCAGGAGTTCCGAGCAGGAGCTATTCACATCCTTGTGGCTACCAGCGTTATTGAAGTCGGTGTCGATGTGCCGAACGCGACCTGTATGGTCATCGAACACGCCGACCGCTTCGGCCTTTCGGCGCTGCATCAGCTGCGGGGCAGAATCGGGCGAGGCAGCGAGCAATCCTATTGCTTTTTGCTCTATGGGAAAAATATCACCGAAACCGGTATGGCGCGGCTCAAGGTGATGGCAAGCACGACTGACGGGTTTGTTATTGCGGAAGAAGATTTGAAGCTGCGGGGGCCGGGAGACATCGGCGGCATTGAGCAGTCCGGTTATTGCGGTTTTGAACTTGCCGATCCCATCCGCGACTTTGCGCTATTGGAAAAAGCCCGCATCGCCGCCTTCGAGATGCTTGCCGCACAACGCGGATTAACGCAACGGGAAGGCACAAATACTGCCGAATAAAAAAAAGAGCGGCCTTATGGGGACTTATAAGACCGCTCAAAAACTTATTTTGGGAGGAACACGTTCCTGCTCTTTCTTATCGATAGTCGCAGCTAAAATCAGGGGATCTGTTCAAAACGTCAGTTTTTGAACAGACCTGTTTATTATTATCGTCTCTCAAAAGTCTGTTTTATATTTAATCGTTCATTTTAAAGTTATTTTGTCGCTTCTTTTAAAAGCTTACGGCACGTACCGAGTACGCGGGTTGCGACCTGTTCTTCAGAGCTGTCAGCAGGAATACAGGTCGGTTTTGCACCGTCCGTCTTTTCGATTTCGCTCGGTTTCATCCCGTACCACAAATGCATGTGCGCGGGGTTACCGTGCGGTGTTGTCATCGATAAAAAGGCGAATTTTCCCGCTTTTTGCCGGTCGGATGCAACAAATGCCTTTGCCATAGCGCGCAGTTTATTGGCGCCGTCGCGGCTATAAGCAACTCTCGAAAGTTCGGTCATATCCTTCCATACAACCAGTTCGTTCTTATCGTTATCGGTAATAAACTCAAGGTGCGTAAAGTCGGAAGCGGTACCGTAGCTTTTCTTTGCCATCATAATGATTTCTTCTTTGGTAAAATCGCTGCCGTCTTTCTTTCCTGAAAACTCTTTAATGAGCTTTGCGTACGCTTCCTGAACGGCGGGTCGCGGATCGTCGTAGATCAAGGCAGTGTTGATCCATTTACCCGTATACGGCATAAGGGGGGCTTTCGGCAACATCTCTGCAACTTCCTTAATCGTATCTGTCATTTCTTTTAACAGGCTTTCATGCGAGACTGCCGTATCGGCGTAGGTTGGCCACCAGAGCGGATCGCCTTCTACCAGCGACTTAATATCTTTGCTGCCGAACCGTGCGTGCCAGTGCAATAAGCTGTCTTCGGAGTCCCGATGCGGAGGCACGATAATAAAATATTGTGCTCCTGCTAAGCCTTGTACCGGTTTTATCGCCTCAAATGTATACCATGAGCGGCCTTTCATCCCTTGCATGGGCTTCATACCGGTATAACGGTATTCGCACGGGATTTGTTTTTCGTTGCCGTCTTTGTCCATTACGGTAAACAGTACGGTGTTGGAACCGTCAAACTTTGCTTTTATGATAGGCGTTGCAAACATGCCGGAAACCGCTGCCTTTAATCCGTCTTCGGTATAGTACGGCATCTTTTCCGCCTGCATTCTATATGCGTCGTTCAACTGAGTTGCGCCTGAAATCGCGCTAAAGGATTGCCACTCACCCTTCCACGCAGAAAGTTCATTTCCCGCTTCGAGCTTTGCAGCTGCGGATGTCGATTTACATCCGGTAAAAAATACGGTCAGCAGCAGTAATACCGCCGTTCCGTATGTGATATGTTTTTTAGATAACATCTAAACCTCCTAATGTTGGCTCATACTGACAAAAATTATCAAAAATGTCAATCGCTTCTAACAATATCTCACGAATAAAAAGACTATTCTATCGTTTCCGAATTTTCACGGTTTTTTGTACGCACAATAAAACCGTTGCGAAGCGGTACGCTTGTTTCGATAATGCAGGGATGTCCGTGGCATACCCAATCGCGGGCGGCGCCGGTTTCGGGGTCGTGCAGGGTGTAATTGCGGTCTTCGATTGCGCAGATGTCGGGACCGATGTACTCAAGCGGCATATCCGCGGTAATCTTATTCATCGATATGAATTCATAGCGGTTGTTGCCGAGCTCTTTCCCGATGGTACCGGCCATATTATACGGTGACTTGGATTCCCCGCGGGTTGTTTTATTTGCATCATCCTTTGAAAAATAAAAGCCGGTACCGAACGCACGGTGCGCCGTATTGTACAGCTCTTTCACAAAGGGCTCCGCTTCCGCAGGAGAGATTTTACCGAATAAGGCGTCGATCCGCTTCCGGTAGGCGCGGGTAACGAGCGCTGTATAATAGAGGCTTTTCATTCTTCCTTCTATTTTAAGCGCATCGGCTCCCGCCTTTTTCAAGTCGGTAAGGTAGTCGATCATGCAGAGATCTTTGGATGAGAACAACGCCGTATAGCCGTCGCCCTCTTCTACGGGAAAGTATTCACCCGGGCGTTCTTTTTCTTCAACAGCAAGCGAATAGTCCCACCGGCAGGAATGAGTACAGGCCCCGGCATTCGCGCTGCGGCCGGTAAGGTATGCGCTGATAAGGCATCGCCCCGAATACGCAATGCACATCGCGCCGTGTACAAAGCATTCAAGCTCCATCTCCGGCACATGCGCTTTTATTTCGGCAATATCGGCAAGCGAGGCCTCCCTGCCGAGCACCACGCGTTTAAATCCCAAGTCGCGGTATACCCGTACCGCTTCATAGTTGATACAGTTTGCCTGTGTGCTGAGGTGGATCGGCGTATCGGGAAAATGTTTGCGCAGTACGGAAACCATTCCGATATCCTGAACAATAAAGGCGTCGATGGGGTAAAGCTTAAAATAATCGGCTTCCGCTAAAAAGGCCTTAATGTCCTCATTATGGAAAGAAATATTCAGCGCGCAGAGCAGCTTCTTGGGTTTTTCTTGTTTTGCATAGTGCTCTTTCAGTGCGCTGATAGTTTTGTATTCGTCGGTAAAAAAATTATCTGCTTTTACCCGCAAGGAAAAATTTTTGAGGCCGATATAGGCGGCATCCGCTCCGTATTCCCACGCATAGTGCAGTTTTTCCAAATTTCCGGCAGGGGCTACCAATTCCATCATGTTGATCATTCTTCCTCAATAAAAAGAGACTGCACCCATTGTCC
>CAUPUT010000121.1:0-5293 GCA_963514615.1 uncultured Treponema sp. | reverse complement strand
CCGCAGTTACCGGTGTACTACTGCGGCTTTGCGGTATCCGTGAAGCGCAAAATACCGCAACCGTTACCGAGGCCGATTTACGCGAGTTTTTTCAGGCACGGGAAGAAAGCGGCTTTATCGGCAGCGATGAACGCACCGTACTGACGAACATTCTTCGCTACGGCGACTTTTCCGTCCGCAGCGTAATGACACCGCGGCGAGACATCGTGGCTATTCACATCAGCGCATCTGCATCGGAAATCATTGAGTTATCAAAAAAATCCCGGTTTTCCCGTTTCCCTGTGTACAGCACGAATATCGATGATATACAAGGTTTCTTCTATATTAAAGACTTTCTCTTTTCTCCTGAGTATTTGGACGGAAGCGCCGCCTTTCAGGTAAGCGCCTATCTGCGTAAACCGCTTTTTGTGTTTGAAACAACGAAGCTCGCTCAAGTGGAAAAAAAATTCCATACCGAGCAGCAAACAATGGCTATTGTGCTTGACGAGTACGGCGGCACTGCAGGATTGATAACCGTCGAGGATGTCAGTGAAGAAATATTCGGCAGTATTCTTGACGAATATGATGTACGGGCAGGCATGAACACTCACACCGCTGCGGCGGATATCAGCATACACGCCGATACGGCAGGAACGGCACAAGCTGTACCCGATAACACATCAACAGCTCTACCGACGGTAAGCAAAGCCGGGCAGGCAACGGCTATAGCGGCAACCGAAGCCGACGCATCATCGGCGGCAAATGAATTCGGTATAACGCCTACGGAGATCGCATCAAAGTCCATGCCGACAAGCACATCCCCAACTGCATCGACACAAGCAGGAGCCGATGGTATAGGCGACGATAATACGGGAACCGCTCGTGATGAAGCCGAAGAACAGGACGCCTTCACCATCGCAGGTATTACCCGGCTCGCCGATTTAAACGAAAGATTAAACCTCACTCTTGAATCGCAGTATAGCGACACCATCGGCGGCTATATTATGGAGAAAGCAGGGGAAATTCCGGCGGCCGGTTATTCAATCAGTATTGAACCATATCTTTTTACCGTAACAAAGGTTGAAGCAAACCGTATTGTGCAAGTTGAAGTGCGGATGCAGGCGGAAGCATGAACCTTGTCGTTATCAGTGTTGAAATAATTATCCTGCTTGCCTGCGCAGCCTTTTTTTCCGGTACGGAAACGGCGGTAACCGCTATTACGCGATTGGAGTACCGCAGCCTCAAAAAAAGTTCCCGTAAGAGCGCGCAGCGGTTGGCTCGGCTGGTGGAGATGAAGGATAAAATCGTTACGACAGCGCTTATCGGCACCAATTTTGTCAATACGCTGAATTCGGGGCTTATCACCGCCTTTACCCTTAATGTGTTCGGCGCACAGGCTGTTCCCGCAGCAACTGCGGTTATTACTGTGCTCATCATCATCCTTGCCGAAATTTTTCCCAAGGCGCTCGCAGCCGAACGGGCGGAAACGATCGGCAAGAAAGCCTCGCTGCCGTTGTATGTGTGCTACACATTGCTCCGCCCCATTGTGGCGGTATTTTCGCTGCTGACAAAAGCGGTACTCAGGCTGTGTAATGCCCGCCCGAAAACAACGCCGGATACACTCAAAGAAAAAGACCTCCAGCTGCTCGTGCATATCGGGCAAGAAGACGGCGCCCTTGCCGCCGGAGAAGAGGCTCTGTTGCGCAAAGCCGTTTTGCTGCAGGATGTTAAGCTCCGTAATATTATGACGCCGCGTACGGCGATTACTTACGTTGATTCCGCCGCGGCTTTTCCGCAAGTCATTGAACAGTTCCGCCGCAGCCGTTTTTCCCGATTGCCTGTCTACAATTCCGAAACAAAGACCGTTACCGGTATTATCCATTATAAAACGCTGCTGTTTGCTTTGCAGGAGCGGCGGGAGCCTGAACTTGATGCTTTGCAGCGTCCTGCGATTTTTGTTCCCGAGGGAGCTTCCATCTTTTCTATTATCAAAGCGATGAATGCTAAAATGCAAAATATCGCAATCGTCATCGATGAACACGGCGGCGTGGCAGGTCTCATTACGATGGATGATATCATTGCCGCAGTGTTCAGTACGGTGCAGGATGAGTACGGCAAGGCGCGGAACGACCCGATGCGTTCGGTTCGCTTTATCAATACATCGCAGCTTGTTCTTCCCGGTGCGTTAAAGCTGGAAGATTGCAACGAATTACTGCACACCGATTTTCACTCCGATTATTATGACACACTCGGCGGTTTTCTACTTGAAAAATGGGGATATTTGCCGCATACTAATAAGAGGATCACTTGCGGACGGATAACGTTTACCGTTACTCATATTATCAATAGACGAATCGATACCGTCATCGCAGACCTTTCATCGGTACTGTAAGCGGCTGCTTATAAAACACCAGCCAACTAATGCCGAAAATAAGAGTAACGATGCAAAAAGCATCAGCTGCCGGAAGGATAACCACAAGGCAAGTGCAGCAGAAATATTTCAGGCAGTTGCCTTCCTTGCTGTGCGAAATTTTATTAAAAATTTCGCACAGCCTATTTTAAAAGACGGGTAATCGCAGCAGACAGATAAATCAGAATCGCCAAATAAATAAGGCGTGGCAACCATTTGAACCGCAGGTTCAACTCTGGTTGAACAGCCTTATTTAGTTGGCGGGAATACTTCAAAAATGTCTGCTGCGATTACCCAAGAGAGGATCACCATGACACAGCATGAATTTATACGGTTTTTAACCGATTTGCCGGAAGAACAGATGAAGGCGGAATTGACAAAGGCCTTTACCGAGCGATATGGAGCAGGTACGGAAGAAATCATGATGATTGCCTCCCCTGCCCGTATCAATATTATCGGGGAGCATATTGATTATAACGGGGGGAAGGTGTTTCCTGCGGCGATCGATCGGTACCTCTATGTGCTGCTGCGCAAGAGAGCCGATACAACGATTATCTATGATGATATACGGTTTCCGGGTGCACTTGAATTTTCTTCTACGGAAACCTTCTACTACCGGAGAGAAAATCAATATGCGAACTATCTGAACGGTATGCTCGCAATGCTGCAAAAAGGCGGATACAAACTGACAAGCGGTTTTGAGGTATTGTTCTTCAGTAAACTGCCTGCAGGCGGCGGTATTTCTTCATCGGCTGCGCTGGAAGTCGGATTTGGGCGTGCAGTCGCCGAATTGTTCGGTTTTAAGGTTGATGCGGTAACACTTGCCAAAATGGGGCAGGAGTCGGAGCATGTCTTTATGAATATGCAGTGCGGAATCATGGATCAGTTCAGTATTGCAATGGGTAAAAAAGAATGCGCGATGCTGCTTGATACGGCAACGCTTGAATATGAATACGTACCGCTTGTTCTAGGTGATTACCGTATTGTCGTGATGAACTCCAATAAGCAACGTGCGCTGGTGGACTCAAAGTATAATGAACGCTGCGCCGAATGTATGGAAGGACTCGCTCTTTTACAGAAGATTAAGACCGTTTACAATCTCTGCGACTTGACTTCCGCCGATTTGGGTGCGGTTGAGGCGGCAATAACCGATGAGTGTATCTTTAAACGGGTGCGCCATTGTATTACGGAAAACGAACGGGTTCTTGCTGCGGTCGCAGCCTTGAAAGCCGGTGATCTACCGAAACTCGGCGAGTTGCTCAAGGCATCCCATGACTCGCTGCGGCGCGACTATGAAGTAACCGGCATTGAGCTTGATGTGCTTGCCGATGCCGCTAATGCCGAACCGTGCTGTTTAGGCGCGCGGATGACCGGTGCGGGATTCGGCGGTTGTGCCATTGCCTTACTGCAAAAAGATGCCGTTGCGGAATTTACCGCCCGCGTCGGCAACGCCTACACCGAAAAGACAGGGCTGACTGCTTCCTTTTTTGCCTGTGAGGCAGGAGACGGCGCGCGTCGGGTGTAAAGGTCTGCGTATCCTATTTCTGAAAGATTAACTGGGTAGCTTTAAAAATCTAACCGAGCTGTTAGAGCTGCCCAACTATTAAAACTCACGAAAAGAGCAAACCGGCTGCCGGAAGAATTTTTTTTGTCTATGGGCAGGGGCGGGAAATATTGGTTTAGCCGGTTTCTAAAGCTTTTGCAGCCGCTCTTTAAATTCCGCTAAAAAATCGACACTGACTTTTGCCCGTATTATTCTGCGGACTTCATACGCGGGGTCAATATCTGCATCGCTGGTTTTGCTGAGGTCTTTTTCGCTCAAGTTTTTAAGAAAGCCTATATCGACAGCTTGATTTAGATACCTATTTAATTCTTTATAGAGTTTTGTTTGATCGGCTTTTTCTTTAAAATAAATGGAAAGCATTCCGCGGATTTCACTTGCTTTCAGTACTAAGATTGGAGATGTATTTTGAGAAACATCGAATTGCTCCAAGGCCTCCCTCAACAGTACACACAGCAATGATAACTCAAATGACAGCGGATAATGCCGGATAAGCCTAACAGATTTAGAATCCCCTTCTTCGCTCTCTTTTTGCTCTAAAAATGCGTAGCCGTCGGCCGGTTCAATAAAGAGGCTGATACCGATTTGGTCAAAATATGCGGCAATCTCACGCTGGTATTGCTGCAAGAGGTTCCATGTCTCAGGTTCCTCATTTTCGTAAATAGCCCCTTGTAACAATTTTATGCAGACTGTCGCCCACTGTGCCGTCATCATTCAGCCTCCTATGACTGCGCTCCTTTTTCAACAGTCAGTATATCCTTTTTTTGAAAGAGTTGCGATTGGGCATCGCTAAAAACAAGGTAGAGAAATTGTCAAAAATCCGGTATAATGCATACAAATGATAACTGAAGAGATACGGCAAATAGCCGAAAAAATTAAAGAAGCGCTTGACCCGGAACGGATTTATTTGTTCGGCTCCTACGCACGTAATCAAGAGACCGAAACGAGCGACTATGATTTTTACGTCGTGGTAGATGAGCGGGAAGAGAAACCTCTTGTGCTTTCACAACAAGCGTATCGGGCTATTAGGGAATATAGGACAACCCCCTGTGATATTATTGTAAACAGTCGTTTGCATTTTAATGAACGATGTAAGCGACAGACATTAGAGAATACAGTTGTCACCGAAGGAGTGGTAATGTATGAAAGATGATATACAACGCGACGTAGCAGAATGGCTGCGCTTTGTCAAAATGGATCAAAATACAGCGTGCCATCTTTTTGAAAGTATGCATCCACAACCGCTGGAAATTATTTGTTTCCATTGTCAGCAAGCTGCAGAAAAAGCAATAAAAGCTTTATTTATTCTAAAAGAAATAGAAGTAATTAAAATACATGACCTA
>CAUPUT010000120.1:0-5316 GCA_963514615.1 uncultured Treponema sp. | reverse complement strand
TTGAAACATCCTCTTTAATTTCTCTATCGACTTTTAACTGTACTAATGTTGCATTTGCCATATAAATCTCCATACTTATGCATACCTTAGTATGTATTATTTCATTATTTATAAATATAATCAACAGAAATACAACAGGGATTCTGCAAAAAATTCGGTTAGCTTTTAAATATAATCGATTTATGTCATGTAAAGCGCATCTGAACAGAGTTTTTCGATAAGTGCCTGTTCATGGCTTATGATAATAAGTCCGATATTCCGCTGCTTTATAACGGCTAAAAGCTCTTTCCAAATAAGAGCTTGCGTTACAGCATCGAGCATGGTAGTCATTTCGTCGGCAATAAGGTAGCGGACTTCGGGGTGCAACGCTCGGACAATTAAGCACCGCTGCAGCTCTCCGCCTGACAATTCGATGGGAAAGCGCTTAAACCATTCCGTCTTTACACCGAAGCGTTCCAAAAGTTCAGGTGAAGGTTTATAGCATTCCGTCAGTATCTTTTCTATGTTCCATTGAGGATTAACGGCTTTTTCGGGGTGCTGGTAGATAAGTTGCACCGGCCAAAAGAGCCGCTTGCCGCCTGCTCGTATCTGCTTTGCATTTATCCCGTCGATACGGACTTCTCCTTCGCTCGGCTGTGCGTGATTTGCCAAGACCTTTGACAGGCTCGTTTTTCCGCAGCCGCTCCGACCGGCAATACCAAAAGCCGACCCTTTTTCTACGGTTATATCGATATTCCTGAATATCCATGTATGTTTCTCATAAAAGAAGCCGAGATTTTTACATTCCAAAGCCATACTATACCGCCTGAATAAAGTCATTTTGAGGTAAGGCGCGCCACAAGCGCTTTGCATAATCGGTTTTAAGCGCTGCTCCGTTGCCTGAAAAGGCGGAGGCCGACGCAGTTTCTATATTTTCGCCTTCATTAAAGATAGTAACGTAGTCTGCAATTTTAACGGCGGACATAATATCGTGCGTAATTAACATAACCGCTATTCCTTCATCGGCAAACCGGCGCAGTTGCTGCAAAACAGATTCAAGCGCTTCGGGGTGAATACCCGGTGTCGGCTCATCGGCAATAATAAGCTTAATACCCGCCCGTACGCTTGTAGCAAACAGAATACGTCTAAGCATACCGCCTGAAAGCTGAAACGGATAAAGATTACCCGCCTCTTCCGCTAAACCGTATTGCTTAAAAAGTTCTCTTTGAAGATGCGCTGCTTCTTTTTTGGGTAACCCTATTCTGATTTGCTGCTGCGTTTTCATCAGCGGATCAAGATACGTAACCGACTGCGGAATAAAAGCAATTTCCTTTCCGCGGAATTGCCGCACCGTTTCCGGCGTTAAAAGGACATCTTTGTAATATATTTCACCCGAAACGGACGCATTTTGCGGCAATATCCCTAAGATCGCATGAGCCAGTAAGCTTTTTCCTGAACCGCTTGCGCCGATGACCGCAAGAATTTCTCCTTCCGCAATACTGACATTCAGAGAATGTACCGGTGTAATATATCTGGTGTGAAACCCGTTTGTATACTGCGTAAAAGAAATTGAAAGATTACGCGCCGTTAAAACAGCATTTTTCATCATTATCTCCGATTGTTGGTCTTTTTTGGGCGGCTTTTTGTGCGCTCTGTCTTTTCCATTTGCGCACAAAAACCGGTCTCCGGCTCCAATCTTCTCTCCTCTACCGATTATTTTCAAGAGGCTTTTCCGTCATGCCTTCAAAGCCTCTTATCTGCGTTATATAATCGGAGAGAAGGATTATCCGCCTTCGCCCGTGCCGCTGCATGGGGGAAGGGGCAACCTCACTGCGGTGCAATGAAGAACCTAAGCGACTCCCCGATGGAATCGAAACTTTTTACCAAGATAGCAAGCAGTGCTCCGGGAAACACTGCGAGCCACCAATGTCCCAGCGATATATGCTTTACCGCTTCGGATAAAATGATGCCGACGGACGGTTTCTCTGCTGAAAGCCCGAAACCCAAAAAAGTCATAGATGCTTCATGTAAGATGGCATGAGGAAAGAGCAAAAGAAAGCCGACCATTATTTGCGGAAGAATAGCCGGAAGCAAGTGATTCTTTACGATAAAACAGCGACTTTTTCCAAAACTTTCCGATATCTTAATATACTCAAAATTTTGTATCGCCTTAACTTCATTTCTGACCAAACGGGCAAGAGTCGGCCAATGCGTCAACGCAACACCGATAATAATACCTTTTGCGCCTCTTCCGGCAGCAAAAGAAATGAGAATTAGAAAAACGAGATGCGGCATTCCGATAAACATATCGATGAGCCACAAGATAACCGCGTCCGCTTTTTTTCCGCCTACTGCAGCAATAATCCCCAGCGCCACGGCAACAAGCACACCGATAGCTGAACCGAGCAGCCCGATTATCATCGAAAAACGCAAACCCTTTACGGTACGCGTCAGCATATCCCTGCCAAGCCAGTCCGTACCGAAAAGATGAGCAGCGGACGGCGGAAGGTTTTTGGCCGAGTAATCGGACACCAAATTTGTATTTGCAAGCATAAAACTTGCAATCAAAATTGTAACGATCAACAGCGACGAAACGGTAATAGACCGCATTAAACGCTGCCTTGAATGCAGCTCAACCATTGCCATGCTCCTCTTTAAGGCGTGGATTAAGCGCTGCATTGAGAATGTCGGCAGTAAGATTCCCTGCAAACACAAAAACAGCTCCGATCATCACAATACCGAGCAAAAGCGGGATATCGCTTTTCATTCCAGCCTCCGTAAGCGTTAAGCCCAACCCCGGATACGAGAACACCTGTTCTGCCAGCACCGATCCGCCGAACAGTTCTCCGAAATACGAAAAATGAATGGTAACAGCCGGCATCGCAGCATTCCGCACCGCATGATATTTAAAAATCTGAAAATCGGTTTCGCCGCGGGCGCGGGCAAACACAACATATTCGCTTGAAAGCACATCGATCATTTTTTCGCGTGTATGCAGCGTTACATTTGCAATGCCGAGTACACTTAACGTCAATACCGGCAAAATAAGATGATAGAGCCGTTCGGCAAGCGTTACGCTTTCTCGAGCAACGCCTATCGGCACAGAAATACCGATCGGAAACCAATTAAGCTTAACTGCAAATATCAGTAAAAAAATAAGCCCGATCCAAAAGGCGGGTATCGAGGCTTGCAGATACGCAAGCCATTTAATACTTCTGTCAAGCAGTGTTCCGCGTTTAAATGCCGCGGCCGTACCAAGCAAAAAACCGATAATGCCCGAAAGCAGCCACGATATCCCCATAAGCGCAAACGAAGCTCCCGCCCGCGCCTGTATAATCTGCGCTACCGGTTTACGGTAAATCCGTGAAGTACCCATATTGCCGGTCAGCATATTTTTAAGCCATACAAAATATTGCGTTACCGGCGGTTCGTTTAACCCCCAATACTCCGCAATCGCTTGGTATTGCTGTTCGGTAAGCGACATATCGTAATTAACGCTTGCCAGCACGGGATCAACCGGTGAGGTTCGTACTAATATGAATGCAAATACCGATAACCCAATCAGCAGAGAAAGCCCGCGCACGAGCTTTCCTACAATAAACTGCACTTTTGTATTGAGCCGCTTATTCGGCGTTTTCATCCCATGTCCATTCGTAAATATTGTGTAACAGCGACCAGTCATGGCCGTGGCTATGAACCGGCTGCTTTCCGACATTGATGTGTTTATCACCTAAATAGGTGTGGTTAAACCGAATAAGCCAGCAAAACGGTAAATCTCCTAAAGTACTTGCTCCGGTAGTGCCGTCCCATTGTGCAAGTTTCCAATATTTATTTGCTTCTTCAACACTTGATGCGGTCATTGCTTTTTCCAGATAAGAAGTAACGGTAGGATTATTGTAAAATGTGATATTCGTCCAGCCGTGTCCCGCCGTGCTCGGATGGTGCGATTCGTAAAACTGTTGTGCGTGATGTCGTCCGCCTGCATACAAAAGGGAGTCGCTATGCGATTTTGTAATCATCTCATCCCAGTTGCTTCCTATCAGTTTGATATCGATACCTAAGGCTTTTGCCTGTTCCGCTGCAGTAACGGCAACATTAGTACGTAGTTTATCATTAGTCGGATAGTATAGCTTGAAGGACGCGGCAATGCCGTCTTTTTCCCGTATACCGTTTTTACCGATCTTCCAACCGGCCTTTTCCAGCAATTCGTTTGCTTCTTCGATGCGAGAATCCTGAATAGCTGTTTGGGGATTCCACCACGGCATACCGTCCACTACGGAAAAGGCCGGTTTCCCATGTCCGTTTAATACCGTCTTTACTATTTCACTTCGGTTTAAACCGATATTCAACGCTTTTCGTATTGCAGGATCGCTGGTAACGGCATTGCCTACAGGATACCCATCGGGCGAAACAACGGTGTTCGGCTTGACGTACGGCAAAGAAAGACCGCGAACATCATTTGACTCAAATTCAAATAATTTCCAGCCCGGAATCTGTACATCGGCAAATTCGGGAATTGCGTAAATCATATCAACTTTACCGGCCTTTGCGGCTGCAAGCGCGGTGTTCTCATCAAGTAAGACCCACGTCCATTTTTTAAAATACGGCTCTTTACCGTGCCAATACGGATTTACCGTAAAAATAGCTTGTTCGCCTTCATCATATTGCTGTAACATATATGGACCTGATCCAATCGGGTTTTCAGAATAATGCTCGTCATAATGCGCTTTCGGGACAATCGGTACTTCGGTAAGCTGCGCGACAAAGGTTGAGCGAGGCTGTTCAAGTTCAAACATAATGGTGTCTTTTTCGGGTATGGTTATGTTTTTTATAAAACCCAATTCCCAATGCTTCCCGTCTTCTTTCAGCATTTCGTAAGAAAATTTGACATCTTCCGCCGTAACCGGTTCGCCGTTTGAAAATTTGAAATTGTCATACAAATGGAATGTCCATGTTTTTCCGTCGGGAGAAATTGTATAATCCTTTGCAAAATCCCCTACAATATCAAGATCGGCGGTTTTTTGTAAAAGAGTGCTGTGTAAGATATGTGCCTCGTTGTACATACCCCATCGCTTTTTCGGTTCAAATTCGTGTGGAATACGTGAACCCATCGACACAACGATTTCTCTTTTCGCTTCCGGGTTAGACAAAGTTTTGACGGAATCCTGACCTGCCGACTTGGTCTTTGTACAGGCTGCGGCGCAGAGAGCGCATACAGCCAACAGAAAAATACTCTTTTTCATCTCTGTTTTCCTTTTTTGAGAAAAATATAGTTATGTATGTGTATAAATCGTAATAAGAAATTTTCGATTAGTTTTTTGTTATACTCCCGACAAC
>CAUPUT010000119.1:0-5347 GCA_963514615.1 uncultured Treponema sp. | reverse complement strand
ACCGTATCGATGACATACTGCACATCCTCATCGCTCATATCCGGCCAGAACGGAAGGCTGATGCTCTGCGCATAGTGCGCTGCGGCATTGGGAAAGTCCTGTGCGCGCAGCCCGTACCGCTCTTTCAGGAAGGTCAGTTCAAAGTGGGGGATAAAGTGGACTGAAATACCGAGTCCCCGTTCCTGCAGCGCGCGGGCGAAGTCATCCCTGCCGACGGAAAGCGTTTCCGGTACGATGCGGAGAAGGTAGAGATGCCACGCATTGCCTTCTCCGTCCGGCGGAACTTGAAAAAAGTCGAGCGGTTCAAAGGCGCGGGTAAAGCGTTCGGCGATGAGCTTCCGTTTCCGGTAAAACTCTTCCGCCTTTTGCAGCTGTACCCTGCCGATTGCCGATAAAATATCCGGCAGGTTGCATTTATAGCCTTCCGCAACGACATCGTATTGCCAGCTGGCGTGCTTGTCGGTGTAACGATCCCATATTGTGCGGTTGATACCGTGGGAGCGCATCAGCTTAATGCGTTCCGCCGCTTCGGGATTACGGACACAGATCATACCGCCTTCTCCGGTTGTGATGGTTTTGGTGGCATAAAAAGAGAACACGCCCGCGTCGCCGAAGGTACCGCCGTAGCCGTCTGTCGTTTTTGCAGGAAAGGCATGAGCTGCATCCTCGATAACCGCGACGTTGTATTTCTTGGCGAGGCTGTTAATCGCCTTCATATTGCAGAGGTTTCCTGCGATATGGATAGGTACAATCGCTTTAATGCTCTTATCCTGCTTGAGTTTATCTTCGATTTTTTCCGGATCGATACTGTAAGAGTCCGCTTCGATATCCGCATAGACCGCTTCTCCGCCGAGGTGCAAGGCGCTGGTTGCAGTCGAGACAAAGGTATACGGACTGGTGAGTATTTTGGTACCCGTGCCGATTCCGAAAGCTTCCATCGCAAGCATCAATCCGTTTGACGCGGAATTGACTGCAAGTGCATACGGGCTGTGTACCATATCGGCGAACTCTTTTTCAAAGGCGAGCGTTTCCTTGCCGGTCGTCAGCCAGCCTGAGTGCAGCACGCGGATTGCCGCTTCTTCTTCTCTGCGGTCGAACGACGGCCTAAAAAAAGGTATCTCCCGTGCGGGATTTGAATTTGGTGTAGTATTCATGATCATTCTCCCATAAAACTTTCGCATCCGATATTATTATTTTTGAAAATGCACAAATTGAATCTAATGGAAATCTCTAAAGCCTGAAGTTTTTAGAGGTTCCTTCTTATCAATTGCGATTAGTTTATCATTTTTTTTTGTTTATCGGTAGAGGCTCTTTGCCCGTATAAATGCAGTATATGATTGCATACGCTGTATATCTATGTTATAAATAGATATGCAGCCGTCCATACCTTTTTATAATGTTAGAGATCCGTCCGTATCTGTTCCTTTAGAAGTGCTGTTAAAGATAAACAATGCAGAAGATGAAGTTTATGTTCCCCGGCAGATACCGGTTTTACCCGATTCATTGATATATAAAGATCCTCCGCCGTCTTTTCGCGATGTTGCGTTTGAAGTGTTCCGATCGTTTTTTCGGGACGCTATTCCCGAATCCGATTTATATACCCTGATCGCGCGTGCGTTTCCTTTCAGAGTACCGGTGTTCCCGATTGATCCGCGTACGTATATTGTTGAACTTACCCACGGAGACAGCGGTTCCTATATCGATTTCGGCGCTCGGTTTACTGCACAGGTCATTGACTATTTCTATCGGCGCAACGGGCAGCCGGTGCATATTCTTTTTGCAGGAACAGAGCTTGAAACGCTTTCGCTTGCAAAAGCGTTTGCCGAGTTTGGAGATATTCATGCAACTTTTTTATATCCTAAAGACCCGAAAGATGCTTTTCAGACCATGATAAAACAGCAATTGCTCTGTTTACCGGAAAACATTCATGTCTTTGGTGTCAACGGCTCTTTAGCTGACTGTAAAGCAATTGTTCAAGAGACGTCCGCAGATGTTGATGTTATCGATTCTATTGAGCTTTTTATTCCTCATGCGGCATATATCGGCAATCTGTTATCTCAGGTGTGCTGTTGTATGTATGCTTCATTGACGGTACTTTCACGGGCGGGCTATGATAATAGCATCGACCATCCTCGATTAATTATCGGTGTTCCGTTGAAGCAACCGAATGCGGTCGGTGCTGCCGTGCTCGCAAAAAAAATGGGAGCACCGATAAGCGGTTTTATGGCTACTGCGGATCTTTTTTGCAGTGCTTCTAAAAAAGAATATGAAGGCGAATGCACTCGCGTTAAAATGCTGTATGCATACGGTGCTCCCGAACAATGCGATTCGGAGATTGCCTTATTTCGGTTTAGTCGAAATTCTAGGTTAGAAGCGTTGCGGGACTGTAAAGATCGGACGGGGTACATTATCAGCTCGGATGTTGCGGAAGTATGGCTGGCGTGGGGTGAAATAAAAAACGGGTCGGCCGTAACGAACGATCATAATCCTATCGAAAGTTTTTGTATGGACACCGCTTCACTGCCCTGCTGGTTATCAGATGAACATACCATACAGTCCTGTATTATGATTATTCCGGAAATCACTCATCCTGCTTTTCATAGCGAAGCGGTTAGAACGGCAACGGGCATATATCCGTCAGTTCCCGGTCGTTTTGAATATAATCCGCAGATAACCGATGAACCCATATTGGAATGTTCGTCTACAAAAGAGTTAAAAGACTGGCTTTTGTCTCTTGTTTAACGGCACGATGCATACGGGCTGTGTAAAAAGCTCAATGGTGATTTTTATAACTTCAATTCACTCAAATATCGGGAGACATCAAAATATTTTTTTAAGAATTTATGCCATTCGAGAGGATAGTAACCGCCCATCGTTCCGCTGGTATGACGGAGGAAAATGATATCGATAGGCTGTCCGTCAAGCTCTATGCGGCAATAACGAGGATAGGCATTGTTGATTTTATCATCTCCCCATTTTTCTTTTTTAATAGTAAGCCCCTCGTATTCCAAATTGGTTAATACATCAAAGGCTTTTACACCCAATGAAACAATTGTATTCGGTTTGAGTATTTTTATCGTTTCTAAAATGATATTCCATCCGGCTTCAAAATCGGAATCGTCAGGGCGTTCTTTGCTTGCGGTGAGGAGCCGCTGAATAATGACTTGGTAGACAAAGCTGTCCGAAAGTGCCGTCATTTCTTCTTTGCTCAGCTCTTCATCATAATCTCTATTCAACAGCGTTTTTTCAAAATTGCGGATAACGTTTGTTCCTTCCTCGCCGTTTTGATGCATACCGATAAAGCTGCGGGTAAAATCGATGCCGTACTCATCAGGACTATCGCCTGCGCAAAGATAGTGGCTTTCTCCCAATACCATCAGCTTTGTCTGACTTGCGGAATAGTTCTTTCCTATCCACGGCAGCCAGCAAAGATTGTTAATCCGTAAAAGTTGTTCATCGATCTTTTTGTTCATTTTTTTTCTCCTTGGGTTTTCTGCGGATTGATAATAAAAGGCTTTACCCCTTGCTGCCGCTTCCAATACGGTATCCCGTAAAGGAAGCGGCAGAGGGTTTTAGTAGCGTTTAGTCCAATAGTAGTTACAATAAGTATCGCGTAAATACCGTGCAGCTATTAAAGTATCTGCTAAATCCGTCTGTGTTATAGGGCTCCAACTCTGACTAGAAGTAGCATGTGCATGTTTGTACTGCCAACCGGACGTATTCTCGAATTTCACACTTTTTAGGTTTTGACACCCGCTAAAAACAGCCGGTCCAATCTTCCTAATACTATTCGGTAGGACAATGCTTGTTAGTTCGGTGCAGTCAGCAAAGACCCACTCTTCAATTTCCCTAATACTATTCGGTAGGGTAATATTCGCGAGGCTTTTGCACTCATAAAAAGTTCTTGCAGCAATTCTGGTAAGGTCGCCTTTAATAACAACTGTTTTTAACTTATTACACTTTTTAAAAACATCATTAGCCATTGATGTAACGCCGGAACCGATGGTAACACTCGTTAATCTCGAACATGACTCAAAGACGTTTGAACCAATTGATACTACGTTATCGGGTATTGTAATCGTTATTAAATCTTCACATTTCCAAAAAACATAATCTTTTATTGAAGTAACACCGGTACCGATAGTCAGGTTTGTTAACCGAGCACAATTGGCAAAAGCCCAGCTTCCAATTTCCTGTACGTTATTTCCAATAATAACAGTTTTGAGTCTGTTACAGCCTTCAAAAGCCCTTTTACCAATCTTATTAACGCTATCCGGTATGGTAATTCCCGTCAATCTTCTGCAGTTATAAAAAGCGTGGTCGTTAATTGCGGTAACCGTATCCGGTAATATGAGATATCCGTCAAGTTCAGGTGAACCTTTTATTATTTTACCGGTTGAATCAATTTCTAAAAGCGTAACATCCGCTTGTTTTGCTTTAAATGTAACGGTTACGGTTGTATGCGCCGTTACGGTAAGTGTTGCTTTGGTGCTATCGGAGGGATCCGGCACCGCTCCTGTCCACCTCTCCACTTCATAATCAAAATCTGGTGTTGCGGTAAAAGTCAGCGTTGAACCTGCTTCAACCATACCGTCTGCGGGAAGGGGCGTATCTGCGATTAGTGTACCATTACGGCCACTGCTGAATGCCACATGGTAGTTTTGAACTTTCGAACTAGTGCCGGGCTTTTTAAACGTAGCGGATTCTGGTTGCACGTGGGTCGGACAGCCGGTCATTATTACGGTACCGGTAAACAATACAAGCACACTAAGAAGTAAAATATATCTGCGTTTCATAATAAAACTCCTTTTTGTATCAAATGTGCTTATTCATAAATCATCGGAAGTATTTCCATGAGCATTCCCATCAGGACACCGTAGTTTTTCATATCATCATAAGGGCTTTTACACGTAAATGTTTTTGATTGGAAGGTTAGCGGACTTTCATAATGTATTTTTGATGGATAACAAGTGCTCGCCTTTCCCATTTTGGCAAATATAAATGTAGCAGTCATTTTGAGCGCGACCTCATTATCCTGCAGCATTTCCATAGCGACCGTTAGCGTTTTTTCCGTATTTGTTATAGTGATATTTGCCGTGTCTTTCGGAGTTTTTCCAAACCAATCATTTATTGTTACATGCTTTCCAAAAACTTCTTTTGAAAGTATAATAACAGAATCCCCCATCCACTTGGGTATTGTTCCTGTTGTCTTTGCAAAACATCCAAAGGATATCAGCAAACCGAAAACTGCAAAGCAGATCCATCTCTTTTGTAACTGCATTTCTAATCTCCTTATACATAGTATAGACCGTCCTGTCTCGACATCATCGAAAACAGGTTGACTTCA
>CAUPUT010000118.1:0-5354 GCA_963514615.1 uncultured Treponema sp. | reverse complement strand
CCGATAATTCAAAAATGAGACTGTATTATATTTCGGAAGGGAAGATACGGAACGGGCAGCTTATAACCGAAAACATTGCGGCGGAGTAGATGCTTATACAGAAGTTCCAATGAGGGAAAAAATGAGCGTATGAAATTAATCCAAAAAGCTTTTTTATATAAACTTGAAGCGGAAATACGCAACGGAAAATTAATATATACACAAAAGAGGTTGCTTTCAAAAATTTCAAAGGAATGCAACCTCTATGATTTAGATGATGAAGTATATGAATCGGTATATAAAGATTGGCGCATTGGAATTATTGCTGCTATACTTTTTCTCTTGGCAGGATTTATCATAATAACCATCTATGTTAATTCAAACACAATCGATAATTTCTTGTTTTATTTTATCCCTGCCGTAATTCTGACTATTCTTTTTTTTGTTACGATGAGAAAAACAGTTTATATCAATTCAAGAGCCGGTATATTTGAATTTCTCTATACTGAAGAAGCGATTTATTTTCTCAGCGGCCTGATACGTGAATATGATACATTGTATAAAAAATATAATATAAAAGAGTTTACCGGAAAATATTTTTCCGAACAATTAGAAGAGATAAAAAATGCAGTCGATTTAAAAAGTATGTCTAAAAAAGAAATAAAAGAAATTATTAATACTCATGCAGAACAGTTATTAGATTGTTTTTGTCCGCTATGCAATAAAAGAAAAGGTATAAATGCATTAACCATAAATACCGCTGTCAGTATATTGATTTTGACGTTCCGCCATACGAACATTGAAATCGGCTGCAAAGAGTGTTTAAAAGAAAAAGTAAAAAAAGCAAATATCATGTCTTTATGCTGCGGAATCTGGAGCCTTCCATTCGGCATTCCCGTAACGCTGTTTGCAATTTTTAAAAATATACATTCTTTGAAATATCTAAACATGGATATACCGACAAAGACATTAAAAAAATATGTATTAAAAGCGATAAAATAGCGAATTATACCATTTTCCGTATTGCTACACCAACAATAGTTATTGCAACTACGAGGAAAAGGACACTTGTCACAACGACCATACTAGTAAACTTTTTTGCAGCTCCAGTTAATTCCAACTCAGGAGCGTTAAGGACGACTGTCCATCCGGTAGTCTGCATGGTAGAGTATGCAGCCATACGAGGAAATTGCATAAACGTGTAGTCCCCAACCCCTGTTTGACCGGTTAACGCAGTCTCTATAAAAACCTTAAAAGATGCAAGACTTTCATCTGCTGCTGCTTCCGATATGATATTGTACTTATTTTCTACAAAATGTTGATTCACATCAGCGATTATTATTCCCGTTGAACCGAGTACGGAGCAATAGCCGGTATATCCTACTGTTATGGGTTCGATTTTTTTCGAAAAAAAATCCGATGAAACAATCATGCTTAGTACACCGGTAATTTTATCACCCATGTGGATAGGAACCGCAAATATAAATGATACGGTATTTATGGATGAAAAAACAGTCGGTTCTGAAACGAAATGTTTCCCGCTTGCTGCTGCGCTAAACCATTCTTCATTTAAAGCAGATACTCGTTCACCGCTATTTATAAAGCCATGCCCATCCATATCACAGAACATTATTCCACGGATTGCATCGTTAAAAGCAGTTTGTTCATACACGATCTTTGCTTTCTTACTATTGGGAATAGATCGATCATTAAGCACCGGCGAATGTGCCAGCACTTCGACATATTGAAAAAAAGCGGTAGTTTCTTTATCTAACATATCAGCGACTGCTTCCGCTTTATCAACCAGAGCTGTTTCGGCTTGTTCACAAACCATTCTTTTTACGGCTTTGA
Source organism: uncultured Treponema sp. (assembly GCA_963514615.1). Lineage (GTDB taxonomy): Bacteria > Spirochaetota > Spirochaetia > Treponematales > Treponemataceae > Treponema. The sequence goes on along the minus strand of CAUPUT010000118.1, from coordinate 3,524 downwards.
CTGCAAAACGGCCTTGTACGACAATACCCATAATCAGCATACAGCTGACTACCGCCATCAGTTTTCTGCGCAGCCGTATTTTTTCCGCTTTATTTTTTTCAGCCTCATATCCGTCACCATTTTGATTTTCGGTATATATTGTTCTATATCTTCCCATATTAATTACCTCGTTATCGTATAGCTACGCTCTATTATATACTATTCTTATATTTTGTTCGAGGCGCATTATTTCGCTGCTGCAAGCCTGAAGTACGCATCTATTCTATGCCTAAACACCGGCATTCGGACGCCGGATTCGATAAAACCCTCGAATGTTCGAACAATCCCCCTCAACGCAGCTTGTGCACAGAACTTCATGTTTCGCATGTACGCTCCGGCACGGGTACCGCCTTTCTGTGCAAAATTTTGAATCAACAACCCCGACGCTCTGCGTCGGGGCACAGTGCTCAACGTTTCGCACTGTGTGTTCTATAAGGTGGTTGCAGTCGGGCTTTAATACCCTTTATTACGACGCAGAGCGTTCGTCAAAACTATACATCCGTGTACAACAGTTGAAGGCGAGTTTTGTGCGTACACAAAACATCGCTGCTGTATGGAACTACTGCCATCCTTGGCAGTTCTGGTCGAATAGTTTCAATTTTTTCGCGGGGTTACTAAAAAACGACCTGATGCGTTTACCTGCGGGAAATCCCTCAAATATTGACTTTATCGCTCATTTCTGCTTTACTTGTCGAATGAAAAAAACGATTGTTTTTATGACCGTTATATTCGGTTTCTACATAACAGCATTCGGTCAATCCATTACCACCGCAAGCATATTTTTTGCCGGGATGTCAGAACAGTACGCTGCACTCTCCGATTACACTGCCAATCTCACCGTCTCAACCGGTTCCGGCTCAAAAGCCCAGACAATGGAAGCAACCGTATACTTTAAACGGCCGAATCGACTGCGTATCGACTTTACCAGACCGAATGAGCAGGTTATCCTTTTTACAGGCGATACGTTAACCATTTATGTTCCTTCGTACCGGATGGTTTTAAATCAAACGATCGAAAAAGATTCCTCAGCGGGCACTGCCAACCTTGCAACGCCTCAAGGCCTCTCGTTATTGAAACGCTCATACACCATTGCATATGAAACGGGAGCTGCGCCTCAGCCGTTGGAAGAAGGTTCGTCCGAACAAGTTGTCGTACTTGCGCTCAATCGGCGTTCAGCTTCGGAAACATTCAGAAGCATCCGACTTTTGGTCTCACCTGAAACGAAACTGATTAGACGGATTGAAGCATGGCCTATTTCCGGCAGCAAGATCACATTCGACTTTTCAGCGTACCGATTAAACACGGGGATCCCGGATTCCCGCTTTTTATATGATATACCGCCTAATGCGGATATGCTGAACAATTTTTTATTTGAAGAATAACGGAACGATTAACCCCGCCATCCGCGAGGAAGGTATAACTTCTTAAGGAAGGAATAGATGCAGGATATAGGCAATGTATTAGAAAAAGCACGTAATGAAAAACAGATAAGCCTTGAGCAGGCTTCGCGCGAAACGAATATTGCACGCCGATATTTGGAGGCGCTTGAAACCGGTATGTATGAGGTGTTTCCCGGAGAGCCGTATGTTGTCGGTTTTTTACGGAATTATGCAGAATACCTCGGCTTAAATCCGAATGAATGTGTCATGCTGTATAAACAGGTAAAAATACAAGAAACGGCCGTACCGCCCGAAAAACTTATCCCGCAAAAGCAGTTTACTATTCCCCGCGGCGTTTTTATCGGCGCCGGTGCAGTTATTCTTTTAATAGCAGTATTTTCTATCGGCAGAATCGTAATTGCCAAAATCGGTACGGCAATGAAAGACAGACCTGCACAGCCGGTCAGACAAACAGAAATTATTGAAAAAAAAGAAAATGCTTCTTATACTCTTTCACAAGAGATATTTGAAAAACGATTGTTTACCGGCGATACCGTTACGCTTCCGATCGGCGAAAAGGAATATCAACTAAAAGTCGAAAAGACCGCCCCCGAATTATACCTCGCAACGGATATCGGAACACAGATTATTGCATTAGGTCAAAGTCTTGTGCTTGACCTTAACGGCGATGTTACCGGCGATGTAAAAATCTCCGTTGAAGATATCGACACATCCGATGAATCGAAGGGGGCTTTGGTGGAGATACTCACTACAGGTTTTTCCGAACCGGCTTCCGCAGAAGCTCCCAATATAAAGAGTCCCGATCAGACAACTCAATCCGAATCCTCAGCATATAAGGTACTGTTCGATGCCGGTTCTGCATATCCGGTAACCTTAAACGCAACCTTTCGGAGCTATTGTCTCTTCCGCTATGAACAGGATAGAGCCAACCGTGACGAACGGTACTATCAAAAATCGGAACAGCTGACGATTCAAGCAAATAACGGCATCCGTATCTGGGCATCAAATGGAAACGCCGTTAAGATGCAAATTATTGCTGGCGGAAAGACCATTGATATAGAAGTCAGCCGCCCTGGCGAGGTTATCGTTAAGGATTTAAAATGGGTCAAGGATGATGAAACGGGGCGCTATGCATTTGTGGTAATGGACGTTGATTAGGCGTTTTTTCCTTGATCAGCATGGGTGCGCCAAAAATCAGGTAGACGGAGAGTTACTCATCGGTATCTTAACCGATAAAGGCTGGCGAAGAACTACCGAACCCGAAAAAGCCGATCTCATCATTGTTAATTCCTGCGGCTTTATCGAACCGGCAAAACGAGAATCGATTGAAGCCGTTATAACCGCTCGAACAGCCTACCCTCAGGCAAAAATTTTGCTGGCAGGTTGTTTAGCAGAACGGTACGGAGACATATTTAAAACCGAATTTGAAGAGGCTGATGCCTTTTTCGGCAACGGAGACCTATCGCAGCTCCCCGTACTCATTGACAAACTTTTTCCTGATATACTGCCGACTGAACAACTTTCGGTCAAAGATCGACAGGCGGTATCCGGCAATAAAAAAACGATTGCAGCAACAGCCTCTTCTGTCTCATCGCATCCCGTTGCACAAAACGCCGAACATTACCAACCGGCACAGACAGCCGTACATGGTCGTCCGTTTCTTAAATCGGCTCGTCCATTCCTTAAACCGGCACAAAAAGGTGTATGCTGCGGCTCGCGCCCTGAACTGCTCAACTTTCCCCGTTCAGCCTTTATCAAGATTACCGAAGGCTGTAATAATTGTTGCTCATTCTGCGCAATACCGCTGATACGCGGCTCAGTGAGAAGTCGTCCTATGGATGGCATCGTCAACGAAATACAGGACTTTGTGCAGAAAGGATATAAAGAATTCAACCTCATCGGGCAAGACCTGGCAGTGTATGACGCCGCACCGCCCCTAGACAAGCTCAATACCCGACTTAACAATAACTTGCCCACATTCCCGGCTCAAATGAAACAGGGGCATTCGGGGTTAGCACAACTTTTACACGCGATTTCCGGTATTGAAGGAACATTCAGCGTCCGGCTGCTCTACATCCACCCCGA
>CAUPUT010000117.1:0-5361 GCA_963514615.1 uncultured Treponema sp. | reverse complement strand
CGTACTTGCTGTACGTCGAGGACTGTTTTTTGTTAAGCGACAACGCAGATACCCGTATATTTTCAAAAGATACAAAAAAGATTATATTGAGAACGCAAAGGCATTTAAAAGAACAGATAAGCAAGAGTTACAAGGTTTTTTACAGTATGTGAAAACAGGCAAAATAACAACCGATTACACGAGGAGGATAGAGCAGATGATACAGACGGTAAAAAGAAACGAATTAGCACGGAAAGAATACCACATATTACCGGCAGCCCTGATGGATGCGATGGATGAAGGTAAATCGCTTGGTCTTGCTGAAGGTTCCCGCCAAAAAGCGCTTGAAACGGCACGACTGATGAAGCAAGCCAATTGCGAAATACCGTTTATCGAAAAAATGACAGGATTGAGCAAAGAAGAAGTGGAAGCGATTAACTAATTAAATATTTTTCATTAAGAATATTTAATTAGAGAGCCCACAGGAAGTGCCGTGTTGATTCTACGGCCGCAATAAAACAAAAACGCCATACAAACCGCTGAAAACAACGAGAGTATGGCGTTTTTTATAGAGGAAGCCTCTAAAAACCTCAGTTTTTAGAGATTTTCCTTAGATTAGATTATTTTTGCGATGTTAAAATTACAAAATGTATCGTTATTCCTCCGGCTCAAAATCATCGGGAATATCGAGATTTGTGTATACGTTCTGAACATCGTCATCTTCTTCAAGACGTTCAACCATTTTTAACACTTTACGGATTGTTTCTGCCTCCAAACTCATATATGTTGCGGGAACCATAGAAACTTCTGCAGAAACGGATTCAAATCCTTTTTCCTGTAAGGCTTCAAGCACGGAAGCAAAGTCGTTGGGATCTGTTGTTACCGTAATAATACCGCCGTCAGCCTGAATATCTTCCGCTCCGGCTTCCAATGCCTCTTCCATCAGTTTTTCTTCGCTGACGACTTCGGCATCATACTCTATAACACCCTTGCGGTTAAACATATAAGCTACCGAACCGGTGGCACCGAGGTTACCGCCGTTTTTGGAAAAAAGGTTACGCACATTGGCTGCAGCCCGGTTTTTATTGTCGGTCAGTACTTCCACCAATACCGCAACGCCGCCCGGCGCATAACCTTCGTACAACAGCTCTTCATAGCTTGCACCGCCCAATTCGCCGGTACCTTTCTTTATAGCCCGTTCAATATTATCTTTCGGCATATTAGCCGCGCGTGCTTTTAATATCGCAGTTCTTAACCGGGGGTTACCATTCGGATCCCCGCCGCCCATACGCGCAGCTATAGAAATTTCTTTAATAAACTTTGTAAACATCTGACCGCGCTTTGCGTCAGCGGCTCCTTTTGCGTGTTTAATCGTCGCCCATTTACTGTGTCCGGACATTATATACTCCTTCCGTCTTAAAAGGTTCAAAAAACAAAATATGCGCAAGATTTATATCATATAAGTACAACTCTGTCAATTATACCTTTGAACCCAAACTGATGAAGAAGAAAGAGTAGCGCGCAGATGGACAAGTGAAGAAGGTTGTATAGGAATCAATAATTCATTAAGATATCTGGAAAAGATAGATCGCTATGAAGGATATGATCAGATAGATGCAGAGATCCTAGGTAAAACTATAGAAAATACTTCACTACCAGCAATGATACTACAACGAAAAATAGACGGTGATTTTTTAGAAGAAATTACCGGAACATCTTTTAAAGAGATAACGGATAATCCTGCTATATTAAAAGGTACCATTATTCAGGATAAAGGTTTTGTGGCAACGAGCCCCAACCAGAACAGCACATTTTCTCCGCTTGGCAATAAGCTAAGCGATAGCGCAGAGGCTAACAGCCTTTAGTACGGAGCAAATTACTGTACACATCCTGCGTCATTTTCAAGATATGCACAAAATTGTTCTATTAATATATCAATCTTTTCTTTCTGTGCGACCGCAGTAAGCCAGTCAGCGGGAATGGTTGTTAGCGCTTTGTACTGCATACCGGCAATGGAGCCTGCGACACAGCCGGTCGTATCAGTATCATCGCCAAGATTAACAGCGGTAAGAATTGCTTTCTTAAAGCTGCTGCTATGCAAGCATGACCACAGTGCTGCTTCTAAGGTGTGAACAACATATCCGCTCGATTCGATATTTGTCATTGGGACTGTGCTAAGAGTACCGTCAAATATTCGCTTATAATAATGAAATTCGTTTTCGTATTCGGTACCTTTCAAATGTTCAACACAATATTTTGATGCGGCATCTATCGCTTGTTCCAAACTCTTACCGTTGAAAAGATTCTGCAGCATTTCAATATACACAATACATGCCAATACGGAACGGGGATGCCCGTGAGTAAGCGCTGAGTACCGTTTTACTATTTTTACTCGTGCGGTAAAATCTGTAACATGCCGAAGTACAAAAACAAGCGGGGCAATACGCATTAAAGAACCGTTGCCATTTGAATTTGCTTCCCTACCTCCGCAGTACTCAGGTACAACTCCGCGTTTGTATCGGAGAATTGCCTGCTCCGTGGTATATCCTATATCAAACACAGAGCCATACGGCGTGTATGCTCCGTTTTCAAAATAACACACAAACTTATCCAGTAGTGTATTCTCATCTCCGCATTCGATACTATTTTTTATAAGACAGAGTGTGAGCGAGGTATCATCAGACCATGTCCCCGGAGGTTGGTTATGTGTTCCATAGCCGATCATTGTTTCTGCTTTGAATGATCCGCGCCTACGGAATTCGTAAGAAACACCAAGCGCATCACCAATAATGCCGCCGTAAATAACTGAAAAGACGGTATCATATAAATCCTTATTCATAGCAAACTCCGGTTCTTTATATATCTTGATGACTATCGCTGATAATTTTTCTTCTTTAATCTCTAAAATTTTACCTGAGTTCTTACAAATATTCTATAGTCTGTTTATCTACACTCCGGATGCCGATTCATCGGGAACAATCTGCTAGGAAAATAAATCTATGACCTTCAAATACTTTTTTAAAGGGTTTTCCGGCCACATACCGATTTTTATGTCATTTGACTTTTATAACGGCTGTGGATGAACATCGAAATTGCCTAAGAGGAAAAATCCTGCTATACTCACCCCATGAGCTTTCCACGAAAATTGCCGATCGGCGTACAGAGTTTTAAAGTGTTACGGAATGATCGTTATCTCTATGTAGACAAAACAGCGTATATTGCTCAATTAGTAGCAAGCAGTCGTGTTTATTTTCTCAGCCGCCCGCGCCGGTTTGGAAAAAGCCTCTTTCTTTCGACATTATCTGCGTACTTTCTCGGACAAAAAGAGCTATTCAAAGGACTATACCTTGAAAAAGCTGAGGAAGAACAAGCAGTATTGGAAAACAGAGCCTCATGGCAGGAATATCCGGTATTCTATCTTGATTTTAATACAGGCAACTATAATTGTATGGAAGCTTTACAAGAAAATCTCAATATCTTTTTATCGCGGCTTGAAGATATCTATGGGAAAGAAGCTATTGAAGAGACCCCTCCCAAACGCTTCGAAGGACTTTTAAAGCGTGCGTATGAAAAAACCGGCAAGCAGGTAGTTATCCTCGTAGACGAATATGATAAACCGCTCCTGCAAACGATGGGCGTAAATGAAGCCTTGAACGAGCAATACCGAAACGAACTCAAAGCTTTTTACTCGGTTCTTAAAACCTGTGATGAATATATCCGCTTTGCCTTTTTAACCGGTGTTACCAAGTTCAGTAAGATTAGTATTTTCAGTGACCTGAACAATCTGAAAGATATCAGCTTACATGAAACGTATGCCGGTATCTGCGGTATCACACAAAAAGAGCTGGAAGATAATTTTGAACCTGAAATCCAAGCGCTTGCCGAAAGACAAGGACTCGACTATCCGCAGGCAATCGCAGCCTTAAAGCAATGGTATGACGGCTATCTGTTTCATCCTGCAGGGGAAGGAATGTACAATCCTTTTAGCCTTCTCAATGCTTTTGATTATAAAGAGATCAAAAGCTTCTGGTTTAGCACGGGCACCCCGACATTTTTAGTGAATTTTCTCAAAGAAGCGCACTACTTTATCCCTGACTTGGAAGAAAATGTTGAGCTGGATGAAGAAGGCTTACAAATGTATCGCGCTGTAGCACAAGATGCATTGCCTATTCTCTTTCAATCAGGCTATTTAACCATTAAGGAATACATCAAAGAAGCGCAAATGTATCGGCTCGGCTTTCCGAACGATGAGGTACGATACGGCTTTTTAAAGAATCTATTACCTGCATACACTGCGGTACCGTTTAGTGAGACGGGAAAATCAGTATGGCAGTTTGTGGAAGATGTCCGCAAGGGGAATGTAAACGGCTTTATGGAACGGATGCAGTCGCTTATTGCCGGTATCTCGTATGACAACTTTAGCAATAAAGAACTGAAATTGCGGGAGCAAAACTACCAGACTGCGGTGTACCTAATCTTTAAGCTGATGGGGCAGTTTGTACAGACAGAGGTACACTGCTATTGCAGAACCGCCACGGATGGCGGTGGTTCCATGCAGCAGCGATGTTTCGGCTCTGACGAAACTCGCAGCCAAAACTATACACGGATGTATAGTTTTGGCGTTGATTGTGTTGTGCAAACTGCCGATAGTATTTACATCTTCGAGTTTAAGCTGAGCGGTAACGGCAGTGCGGAAGATGCACTCGAGCAAATCAAAGAGAATGCCTACGCCGCACAGTATAAGACGGATGGAAAAAAGATTGTGTTGATAGGGAGTTCTTTTGATGAAGGTGTCAGAACGATTCAGGATTGGAAAACCGAAGTGCTAGAGGCATATGTGAACCCGAATGCTGTAAGAGAAAATATCTGAATTCCCCTTAGTCCTATACTAAAACCAAATTCGGAATAAACCGAAAATCCTTAATATTCGTAGTATATAACGCTATATCCAATTCCAGTGCCGTAGCAGCGATCAATGCATCGGGGATCAAAAGTCCATGGCTTTTAGTGTAATTTTCAATCAGTTTCCGCGCCTTTACAGAAATCGATTCTGAAATTTCTATAATCTCAAAATCTGAGAAAGCTTTCTTTATGATATCGACTTCTCGTTTATCAAAAGCTCCCACCATTAATTCCATATAAGTAACGGTGGACATTCCCAACCCGCTATCTCTATCTTGCTCAAGTTTTTGCTGAACTTCGGTTTTGCCGCGAAGATAATCTATAAGAACACAGGTATCGCAAAGATAAAACATTAAGAACGTTCCCAAGATTTGGTTCTTATTTCCGCAATAGAAATATTCCTATCTTTCCACAAGCCAAATGCAGCATTAAAATCCGAGACTTCCCTTTTCGAAACTTTTACCGGTACATGTAAAGTCT
>CAUPUT010000116.1:0-5426 GCA_963514615.1 uncultured Treponema sp. | reverse complement strand
CCGGGAACCATCCGGGGCGATTATGCCTTGCATACCAATATCAATGTTGTCCATTCGTCGGACTCTGCCGAAAGCGCCGTGCGGGAACTCGGGTTGTTTTTTCAGCCGGAAGAATTTTTCAGCTGGGAAGACGGCAATAAGATCTGGTTTTAATAAGAGCCGACGGTCGACTTTAATACCCCTTTGTTACGGCTCAAGAATCGCCGTGGGTAACGCTCCGCACGAATCAACAACCCCGCATGAATAAGGATGAAAAATGCTTGAAAAAATTACCAATACGTTTAGCGGCATTGTCCGCAAGATAAGCGGCAAGGCAACCATTACCGAAAAGAATATTGAAGAAGCGGTAGAGGAAATAAAAATTGCGCTACTCGAAGCGGATGTCAACCTCCGCGTAGTGCGCCGCTTTATCAACGCAACAATCGAAGAAGCAAAGGGAGGAACCGTATTAAAATCGGTTAATCCCGGTCAGCAATTTATCAAGATAGTCCACGATAAAATTCTTTCGTTTTTAGGAGACGAAAAGAAAAGCTTGCAACTGAAAGGCCCCGACACGCAGTCGGTTATCCTCTTTCTCGGTTTGCAGGGTTCCGGTAAAACGACATCCGCAGCGAAACTGGCCGCTCGGTTAAAGAAAGAAGGCCGTAAGCCGCTGCTCGTGGCCTGCGACCTCGTCCGTCCCGCAGCTGTGGAACAGCTCTCCTCTTTAGGGGAGCGTATCGACGTGCCGGTGTATAAAGAAGATACCAAGGATGCGGTACGAGTTGCACAAAATGCGGTTATCTATGCACGGAAAAACGGCTTTGATACCGTTATCGTCGATACGGCGGGACGGCTGCAAATCGACGAAGCGATGATGCAGGAAATTGCCGCGGTAAAAAAGGCGGTAAATCCGGTAGAGACTATTCTTGTTGCCGATGCAATGACGGGACAAAATGCTGCCGAGGTCGCCAAAGCCTTTGATGAACAGGCGGGACTGACCGGTGTTATTTTAACCAAATTCGACTCCGATGCGCGCGGCGGTGCGGCGTTATCGTTAAAAACCGTAACCGGCAAGCCTATCCTGTATGTCGGTGTCGGTGAAAAAATCGAAGATTTCGAGCCGTTTTACCCCGACCGTATTGCCGGAAGAATATTGGGCATGGGCGATATTGTTTCGCTCGTCGAAAAAGCGCAGGAAAATATCGATGCGGAAGAAGCCGCCCGCTTGCAGAAAAAGATGGCGACGGAAACCTTCACCCTTTCCGATATGCTCGACCAGCTTGAAAATGTCGAAAAGATGGGATCGATTGAATCCATGCTCGATATGATGCCGGGACTTGCCGGTCAGGTCTCCGCTGAGGATATCGATAAGGCGGGCTTTAAACGGCAGAAGGCGATTATCCAATCGATGACGCTCAAAGAACGGGAAAATCACTACATCATCGGGCCGCCCCGCCGCAAGCGTATTGCGAAAGGATCCGGCACATCCGTCGCCGAAGTAAACAAGCTGTTAAAGCAGTTTGAAAAAACACGCCAAACAATGCGGAAAGTCGCAAAGAGCAAGGGGCTTCAAGCGCGGCTTATGGGACTGATGGGGTAGGGTGTCGCTTCCACAGAAATTTTCTGCTTATATAACGTAATTGGAAAAATTGAGAATATACTGATTATGATGAATTCTGATTAACAGCACTTATCGACTAAAGGAGGATATTATGAATAATTTTTTAAAAACCGTTTGGATTCCGGTGGCTGTTTGCGCATTCTGCCTTACAGCCTGCACAACGCTGCCCTCTAAGGCATTGTACACGGAACCGGTCGCTGCAGGTGTTACAGTCAATACGACAAATAATCAGTTCGACGTTGTATACGCTATTGATTGTTGTGTAATGCCCAAAGCAAAAGACGATTTTATCAGTTTTAAAGTCGATACGATGCTATATACCTATCGGCTCGATTTTTCCGTAAATCATGGAATGAAGGCTATACTTGATCGGTTTTTTACCATAAGCGATATGGCTGATTCCAAGAACAGAAAGAATGGAACACAATATCTCGGTGAAGCGACGCTCTATGCTTATGCAGTATCTGCAGACACGGTAGGCAGGCTCATCGTTAGGGGAAAAAATCCCAACTATGTACGGTTCGGCTTTTTACTGAAAGACGGAAAAAAATACCTATTGCTCGAAGGCTTTCAAGTAGAGACGCTTGATGGGAAATTGACGGTGGACGACTATATCGACAGTATCCCGTTTCATTACGACGATATAAAAAAGGCATATAACTTTTTTAACGATACGGATCAACTTGAAGAAAAACGGCAAAAGCAGCTGCAAATAGCCATCGCTGCAAAAAAGGCTGAAAAAGACAGGCCGGCGGCAGGTGACACACAAGCGCCCGGTATAATTTCAAGTTCTGAAGAATCTTCTGCTGAAAATCAATAAATACAAGCCGTTTTTCTTCGCGTGTTATATAAGCTCTATAGCAGGGATGGGGAAACATCATCCTTGCAGGGGAGATTATATGAAACGCATAGCGCCTTTGTATCATGTGAAGAATGTATTACGTAAATGTTACAGCGGACTTTTGTGCCCGCAGCTGTGCCTTCTCTGCGGAAAGGTAAGCGAGGCAGGGCTGCCGTTGTGCAGCCATTGTATTCAAACGGAATTTGAGCCGTATATCGGTTCCGATGATTTGGAGCATTTGCGCCGAGCCGAGCCTCGCTGCAAGCACTGCGGAAAAATCCTCATTTCCGAGCACGAGTATTGTACCCGCTGCAGGCTGACTGACGACGAAACCGCAGAAAAGCCGCGGCCTGCTTGCGATCGTATTTTTACGCTTTTTCCCTATATCGGGCTTGGACAAAAATTGCTGCCTGTTTGGAAGAACAATAATATCCGTACTTTTTCCACCGTATTTGCACCGCTTATTCACAGTCTTTGCACACAACATCCGGGGCTTGCAAGTCTACCGCTTGTACCGGTGCCGCCGCGCCCGAAAAAGCTGCGGGAAAAAGGCTGGGATCAAATTGAAGACCTTGCGAAGGATTTAGCGGTTTATCCGGAACTGACGATATACCGGTGTTTAAAGCGGCAGGACGGCATTCCTCAAAAGAAACTGTCCAAGGCCGATCGTGCAGTGAATTTACAGGGGAAAATTACATTTTCGGCAAAGGCCGTTCCCGAAAAACTCATGCTGCTCGACGATGTAATGACCACCGGCGCAACACTCGAAGCTTGTGCGCATACATTAAAAGCTGCCGGATGCAAGGAAGTCTTCGGGCTCTGTTTATTTTTCGACTAAATTGCAACACGGTCAAAAATGAATCTTGCATTTAGCCTTAAATTGGTGTATAGTTCTGCTGTTTGTGATTATCAGCCTGATGCGGAATGGAGCCTGTTTCGGCGGCACAGAAAGCAGCGGCGGTTATTTTATATTGGTCGGCATACTGCCTGTTGAAAAGACAAGGCTGTTGTGTTAACGGGTGAGGTGTGCTCTCATTGTCTTTCAGAGGTAGCGGAAATGATTTCAAAAAGATTTATCGATTATGGTATGCGCTGTATGTCGATTTGTATCGCTGTTACTATTTTTATCCTTTCGGCACAGTCAAAGCTGCCTATTCCGGAGACTGTTTCTTTTTCCGGATTGGATAAGTTCTTACATGCATGTGCTTTCGGGAGCTTCGCTTTTACGCTTTCTTATTGGTTTTCTACCGATAAGTGGCTTAGGAAGCCGCTCAAATACTGTACGATTGTCTGCTGTATTGTTGCCTGCTACGGTATTTCCGACGAAGTACACCAAATCTTTGTTCCCGGTCGGGATGCTTCCATATATGACTGGTTTGCCGACTGTACCGGAGCTGTCTTAACAACACTTGCACGGCTGGCGATGCTAAAACTCCGGTTGGTGTCTTGATTCGTGTGGCTAATGTAGTGCCCCTGTGCTCATGCGTTAGGGAATGTTGTTTTTAGGAAAAGGGCGTGAATGAATACTGCAATCATAGAAAAGCTTACTGCCTTTTTTGACGCTAAGCCCGAAATTATCCTTGCGATGCTGTACGGTTCATGCGCTCGCGGAACCGAAACTGAAAAAAGTGATGTTGATATTGCCGTGGCGATGCCTGAAGCTTTGCATCTCGATGATCGGTTATCGTTACAGTTGGAGCTTTCTTTGCTTTTGCGGCGAGAGGTTGATCTGGTCGATATACGGAAAATAACGGGATTGCTTCATTATAAAGTGTTTACGGAAGGCGTTTGTGTTAAAAAAAAGCAAGGTGAGGGAAGTGGTTTGTTGCATAGACATACGATGACTGCCCTTTACTGGTATGCAGATTATTATCCCATCTATAAACGCGGACAAAGGTATATTCTTGAACATGCTTTTAAACAAAATCTTGTCGGTAATGTACAATGAGCATTGATAAAAAGGTAATCGGTGAAAAACTTATATCGCTTAATCGGTGCTTGGAACGCATAAAGCTGCATACACCGACAAGTGTTGAAACGCTGCAAAATGATTTTGACGCACAGGATATTATCAGTTTGAATATACAGCGTGCAGTACAAATTTCAGTTGATATTGCCGCTCATATTTTGGCCGAACAATTGCATGAACAAACACCGACAATGGCCGAAACTTTTTTAGCGCTTTCTCGACACGGATTGCTTGATAGTCAGCTTGCTTCACGTTTAGCAAAAGCAGTCGGTTTTCGGAATATCGCCGTACATGAGTATAATACGCTTGATATGAATATACTATATTCAATTATTACGAAAGAGATCGGTTGTTTTGACGAGTTTGCTGCTGTTGTTTTGAGAATAGGGAACCTCTAAAGCTTCAGTTTTTAGAAGTCTTCCTTAGTTAGTAAGTTTGGAATGACGAATATGAGGCTTGATACAAGTTTAAATGGTTTATGAGGAATGTAATCATGGAAAAGACCGTATATTTAGGAATTACCGGTGATATAATCCATCCCGGTATTATCAATATTATTGCAGAAGGCGCAAAATACGGACGCCTTATCATTGGAGTGCTGACGGATAGCGCGATAGTTTCGCATAAAAGATTACCTTATTTAACCTATGAGCAGCGCAAGCAAGTAATAGAAAATATTAAAGGCGTCAGTGAAGTTGTTCCGCAGGAAGACTGGTCGTATGTTCCGAATTTAAAAAAATTGAAACCGGATTTTATTATTCACGGGGATGATTGGCAGGTGGGTCCCTTAAGCAAAATTAGAGATGAAGTTTTTCAAGTGATGAACGAGTGGGGCGGCCAGGTAATTGAAGTTCCGTATACAAAGGGAATTAATTCAACAGCGCTTGCCGCTAATATGCATACTATCGGTACAACACCTGAGATCAGAATGAAGACTTTGCGTCGACTTATCGAAGCGAAACCGGTTGTGCGGATTATGGAAGCTCATTCCGGTCTCTCCGGCTTGATTATCG
>CAUPUT010000115.1:0-5500 GCA_963514615.1 uncultured Treponema sp. | reverse complement strand
CTTCTTAGCTTTTATTTTTGGAACTATGCTTTGGAACTAAGGCGGGTTCTTAGGGTAGAACTCTAAGTCGCTCACTAAGGGGAGTACCGCCCTCCGTGGCGGTTCTGAATAGATGGGGGCGCAGGGGAAGGCTTTTTAGGTAGCCTCTAAAAACTTCAGTTTTTTAGAGGGTTTCCTTGAATTTTTTTTGCGATGTTTTTAATAAGTCATTCATATTTATAGACTTATTAAAAACTCGACGGGCATCTGAAAAAACTGACCGAGTTTTTTGCAGATGCCCTGTTATCGAAAAAAAAGAAAAGTCTTCCCCTAACTTAATAAAAAAGGTGATTTTTTCTTCATTTCTTTAGCCATTTCTGCATCCGTGCTGTATATATCTTGTAGGAACTGTCGCCGTCGGTGGCGGTGCACGGAGGTGAATTACTATGAGAAAACATAATCGCCATTACAAGGATTCGGTCTTTGTTGATCTTTTCAGTAGTGATAGAACTGCAAAAGATAATTTTTTAGCGCTATATAATGCCCTGTATAATACGAATTATCAGTCTACAGCTATATTGCAAAATATACGGCTTAAACAAACAATGTATATGTCATTCGCTAATGATGTATCATACCTTGTTGACAATAAAATTATTGTCCTTGCAGAACATCAGTCAACCGTAAATCCGAATATGCCATTACGCTGCCTTGAATATGTAACACGACTGTATGAACATATCCAAAATCCCCGAGACCGCTACTCACGAACTCTTAAAAAAATCCCACTTCCCGCATTCTATGTCTTTTATAATGGAGTAGAAAAACTACCTGCAAAACAAGTATCGAAGCTTTCAGATTCCTTTATTATGCAACCTGAAACACCAAGTCTCGAACTTGTTGTAAAATTGATAAATATCAATTATGATAAAGATAGTCAAATATTAAAGAGTTGTGAACCGTTGGGACAATACAGCCGGTTTGTGGATGCAGTACGTCGGCATATCGCAGTTGATAAAGAGCATGGGTTTGAAAATGCCATTAAAGAATGCATCAAAAACAATATATTAAAAGAATATTTACAAAGAAAGTCACGGGAGGTAGTTAATATGTTAATAGCCGAATATGATTACGATACCGATATTGCAGTACAGAGACAGGAAAGTTTAATGCTTGGGATACAACAAGGAGAAGCTCGCGGTTCCCGCCAAAAAGCGCTTGAAACCGCAAAGACAATGCTGACTATGCACTATCCGTTTGAGGATATTTGTAAGATTTCAGGACTTTCTCCGGAGGAAGTACGGTCGATTAGTAATTTGTAATGCAGTCATAGGTATTGGCAGGGAAACTGCGAAAAAGTAGCCGCCTTTTAAGACATTCCCAGCCTTTGTTATTCTGATACTCACCATTTCTCGACAGTATTCTTCGTCAGGGGTGTTGGATTCTGCGGGGTGTTTAAAAAACAGTCCAGTAGTGCGATTACCCTGTCTTAATCTTACAAGACGATTCTATCGTTCTCTTGCCGTTTTACCTTGCCGTTTTTTTCCAGAACATTGAGCAGGGGGATGACATATTTACGCGAAAGATTTGTCGCGGTACGGGCATCTGCAATGGTGATGATGTCGCCTGCTTTTTTCCCTTTTAAGATAGAGGCAACCGCTTTGTCGTATATCTCGCGGTGGTAGTGCAAAAAATTTTCCAACACAACGAGCTTACCGAGCTTTACTAAATCGCGGGCGTCTTTCCGCACCTGCGGCAGCTGGATTTTATCTATTTCGATACCGTCAAACCCTGCTTTAAGCGCCAACTGTAACAGCTGCTGTGCCGTTTTCGACAAGGTATCCCCGCTGCCTGCCAGCTTATACACACTGCCTTCATTGGCAAGTTTGTTTTCCGCGCACAGTTTTTTCAGGATTTCCTGCCGCACCTTTACCGGCACAGTCGTATCGATTTCCTCAAGCGTAAAACCTGCCTGACTTTTCTTTGCGGTCTCTAAAATCTTTGCTTCCCATTCGGCAAGCTTCTTGGTAAAGATGAGCTGTTTGCCGCAGGCCGTAACGTCTTTTGAGTCAGCCGAAAGCTCCTTTGGTTCCGCGCGGTCTTTTTCTATAAAGCCGGTGATAAAAAAGCCGCAGCTTTTCCACGACGGTAATTCCCGTCCGGCATACACCGAAAAAAACTGTTTAAAGACGGCCGCGCGGTAGGAGTCAAAGGCCGCAAGTATTCTGCATGAGGCGAGAATGGAACTTCCCCCATGCCTGATAAGGACGGCCGGTTGGTTCCAGCGTCCGGCGATAGGTTCCTGCAAGGACACCCGCGCAAGTGTGGGATCGGTTGTGTTAAAGTGAATCGCGCCGATGGCATTGGTACTGCCGGTTGCAAGTTCCAGTTCGATATGATTTTTGATGCCGTCCCCGGTTTCCTGTTTGTTAAAATATTCATCGACGCGGACGAGCAGTTCGGAGCCTTGCAGTACGGGACTTTCGCCAATGCCTGCAAGCAGCATCCCGCGCGCTACCTTTTCCTTTTCGGATATTTTCAGGTTGAGTGCCGTCCGCATTCCCGATTCGGAAGAAGATACGTCGGCGTGGTGATTTTGAATGTTTTTAATCTTGCACTCGGTTCCGCCGGGATAGAGTGCAAGCTGATCGCCGACGGCAATGCTTTTACCGCGGAGCGTACCGGTTACCGTGATGCCGATTCCTTTCAGCGTAAAGGCGCGGTCGATATACAGGAACGGTTTATCCAATGGAGCGGTACGGACGGCGCTCAATAATTCCGTAATTTTTTTCTTGAGTTCGTCGATACCGGCGCCGGTATGTGCGGAAACAGCCACCGAAGGTAATTCCCTTCCGAGGATTTCGCGGCAATGACGATTTGCATCTTCCCGTATCAGCTCGATCATATCGGGATCTGCCAAGTCTGATTTGGTTATGACCAACAGGATGGAGTTGATATGCATCGCTTTAAGTACCCGCAGGTGATCCGACGACATCTGCATCCACCCGTCGTCTGCAGCGACAATCAGCATTGCCGCGTCAAGTCCCCACGTGCCTGCTACCATGTTACGGATAAACCGTTCGTGTCCGGGAACATCAACGATGCCGACCGTTCCGTGTACGGGATCTTCCAAGGCGGCAAAACCCAGCTCAATGGTCATACCCCGCTTCTTTTCTTCGGGGATGTGGCTGGTTTCCACTCCGGTTAAGCATTTTACCAATGCGGTTTTGCCGTGATCGACGTGTCCGGCGGTTCCTAAAATATATGCCATAGTCAACGCACCTCTATAATTTTTTAGAGATTTCCTGTAATTCTTGGATAAGATATGCATCATCGGCAGGATTTACGGCGGCAAGGTGTAACAGCAGCCTATCCTCCGAAATAATAGCGATAATCGGAATGCTGCAAAACCGTAACGCTGTCTTGACCGCTTCCGGTTTATGTGTATGCAGCATAATTGCCCATGACGGGAAGGCTTCGTCGGGAGTGCTGCCGCCGCCGAGCGAGAAAGGGTAGGGGACAACACATGCGGTTCCGGACGGCAGTTTTCTCACAATCTTTTCGCTCCGTTTTTTTATCACGGCAGGGGCAAGCAGCAACGCTTCGGCCGCGGCGCTTTTTCCGTTATTTAGGTAGTGCACGAGGGTTTCTTCCATTAAAGCGGCGACGGCACGTCCTACCCGATAGGTGCGCATCAGCGGATGGCGGGCAATGAGGGCGATTAAATCTTTTTTGCCGGTAATCCATCCGCACTGCGGGCCGCCGAATACTTTATCCCCGGAAAAACAAACGAGGTCGGCGCCTTCTTTTAATAAGGCCGGTACGGTCGGCTCATCTTGTAGGCTAAGTGAAATAGTGCCTGACCCTTGATCCACCGCGAGGATTACCTCAGGCGGTAAGGCCTTGCGGATAGCGGTAAGGGAAGGTTGCTCCGTAAAGCCGCGGATTTTATAGTTTGAGGTATGCACCCACAGTACCATTGCCGTCTGTTCGGTAACGGCGGCGGTAATGTCTTCAAGGGTGGTGATGTTGGTAGTGCCGACTTCTACGAGCGTGCAGCCTGCTTCCCGCAGAATATCGGGAATGCGGAAGCCGCCGCCTATTTGCACCTGCTGGCCGCGCGCAACGATAACATCTTTCCCGCTTGCAAGCGCTTTAAGTAACAGAAACACGGCGGCGGCATTGTTGTTCAGCATCAGCGCCGCTTCCGCACGGACAAGCGTACTCATCGCTTCGACGGCAAAGGGGAATCGCTGTCCCCGTTTGCCATCCTCCAAATCCATCTCGATAGCCGAATATGATTGGGCCGCTTCCTTTGCTGCATCCCAAATACCGTGCGGAAGCGGGCTTCGTCCGAGGTTGGTGTGCAGGATAATGCCCGTCGCGTTGATAATCTTCGAAATCCGCTTCCGTATATGCTTCGTGCACCGCTGCCGGATGTCCGCTATACACACATCAAAAGACGGAACGGCGGCTCCTTTTAAAGCCTCAGCCCGTATCTGCGTGATATACTCCGATACGATGGAGGCTACAATCGGTCTGCCGAGTTTTTCGATGCAGCCGGAAAGCTCGTGATGTGAAAGCAGTTTTTCGACTTGCGGTATCTGTGCCAGTGAACCGTGCATGGCGGTTACTCCTTTTTTTCAGTGGTGATGGTGAGTGCTGACACCCATTTTGTCCGCAAAATGAGGACGGTTGCGATAAGCGCGGTTGTTATATTTGAAAAGAGATTTCCCCAAAAAATAGCGTAGTATTGCAAGATGTGTTCCGTTGCCAATACAAAGATGTAACGCAGCAGCCATATACGGAGCACACCGAGCACAAGCGGCATTTTCGTTTTGCCGAGCCCGATAAACGCGCCTTGAATGGTCATACAAATACCGAAGCCGATAATCGAATAGGTATAGATGTTGAGCGCGTTGTTTGCAATACCGATAATTTCCGGCTCCCGCCTGAATAAGACGGTCAGATAAGGCGAAAGCGGAATCATAATCGAAATCATTATAACAGCGATAATGATGCTGGTGATGCAGCCGAGGAGACAATCCCGTTTTGCCTTTTGCTGATATCCTGCGCCGATGTGCATACTGACCATCGTCGTAATTGCCGCGCTAAAAGCCGCAGGGAGGTTGAAGCACAGTGCATTGATATTGCTCGCGATTCCTTGTGCCGCAACGACAATGGCGCCGTATTTTTCAATCTCTTTATTGATAAGGAAAAAGCCTAAGTATAAAAAAGAATAGTTGAACATTGCCGGAAAACCGACTTTCAGAACCTCTTTGATGATCTTTGAATCGAACTTGAAGTTTTTGACATCGAGCTTGTCCGGACTTTTGTGGATGAACAATTCGTACACCATCCAGACTGTGATTGTTGCGTTTGCCAAAAGCGAGGCCAGTACGCAGCCGAGAATTTCGAGTCGCAATACATAGAGAAAGATGAAATTCCCGACAACCTTCATGATAAAGAGGATGGTCATTCGGGTAAAAGCCGCTTCGGGTTTCCCATTCGCGTTTTTGAT
>CAUPUT010000114.1:0-5505 GCA_963514615.1 uncultured Treponema sp. | reverse complement strand
CTGTTCATACTCGGACGAGCCTATTACATGACCGGTCAATACGAAAAAGCAATTGCAGCCTACGACCGCATCATCAAAACGAGTGGAAGCGCCGAACAGCGCGCCGATGCCGAACGGAATAAGGCATTTGTAGAAAATGCACGGCGCTAACCGTCTACCTGCCGGAAGGCTGCAATCGAATAACGGGATTCTATACATATCATAATGAACACAAAAACCGATCTCGAACGGCGGAAACTCTACATCGCGCTCTCTTATTGCTCTTTTTTAAAGGGCAGTGAGCGCCTTTTACTTGCCCGCACGCTTGACACTTTGCAAGCACTTACAGTAAGTTCAATAGATACGCTCAGCCGGATGATACGGCGGACACTCCGTACACGCAGTTATAAACCGGAACAGTTGCCGCAGGCGGTAGAAAAAGCCGAGGCGCTGATGAAGTATTGCCGAATCAACATGACGTTCTACGATGATTCCGACTTCCCACCCCTGCTGCGGGAAATTCCCGATGCGCCTTTTTTGCTGTACTACCGCGGTGTCTTACCGGAAGCCGATACGCCCGCAGCGGCAATTGTCGGCACGCGCCGTCCGACGGGGAACGGTATTAAAGCTGCACTGCAGCTGGGTACCGAATGCGGACACGCGGGCATCCCCGTTATTTCAGGGCTTGCACGCGGCATCGACACCTTTGCGCACCGGGGAGCCTTGGAGGGCGGCGGCCTGACGACGGCTGTACTGGCATGCGGACTTGACCGGCTGTATCCGCAGAGCAATGCACGGCTCGCAGGTAGGATACTCGAAACGGGCGGGTGCATCCTCAGCGAATATGCGCCCGGGGAACCGCCACTTGCCTATCGCTTCCCGCAGCGTAACCGGATCATTTCGGGATTAGCCCGCGCAACCGTTGTCGTCGAAGCGCCGGCAAAATCGGGAGCGCTCATTACTGCGGACTTTGCCCTCGAGCAAGGACGCGACGTATGCGTATATGCCGGATTACAGGATTCCGTGCAGAATACCGGCTGCAAAAAGCTTGCTGAGGACGGAGCAATTCCGGTGGAACATGCCGGCGACCTTTTACGCGAATGGGCAAACCCAACCTTGCAGTATTTGCAGAGAGAGCAACAGATACAACTACCTTTGTTTGAGAAAGGAGCACGATAAATGGCGAAAAAAACCGCGACAAAAACAAAAAAAACAAACTTGATTATCGTAGAATCGCCGGCAAAAGCAAAAACAATCGAAAAATACTTGGGCAACGGCTATACGGTTAAGGCTTCGATGGGGCACTTAATCGATTTACCGAAGTCCCGTATCGCAATCGATATAGAACACGGATTTCAGCCCGAATATATCACCGTACGCGGCCGCGCAAAACTTTTGAAGGAACTGCAGCAAGATGCAAAGAACGCCAAGCATGTCTTTCTCGCAAGTGATAATGACCGCGAAGGGGAAGCTATTGCCTATCATCTCTGCAATGCGATACGGGAAAAATGCGAAGAGGTTCCGATAAACCGCATCGTCTTTAACGAGATCACGCCGCAGGCAATTAAAACCGCGGTGCAAAATCCTATGGATATCGACGAAGCGAAAGTCAATGCGCAAAAAGCCCGCCGCGTACTCGACCGGCTTGTCGGCTATAACCTTTCTCCCCTGCTCTGGCAAAAAGTAAAGAACGGGCTTTCCGCAGGGCGGGTACAGTCGGTTGCACTGCGCCTCATCTGCGAACGGGAAGCGGAGGTAGAGAATTTTATTCCCGAAGAATTTTGGACGCTGGAAGGAACCTTTAAAAAAGGAAAAACAGCCTTCGATGCCCAGCTCGCGTTATATAACGGAGAAAAACCGGCGCTTAAAAACGAGCGGGAAGTACAGGCTATCATCGATGTATTGAATGGAAAAGAGGCAACGGTTACCGATATCAAAAGTACCCAAAAGACCATCCATCCCAAACCTCCGTTTACGACCTCTACAATGCAGCAAACGGCAGCGAACCGGCTTGGCTTTACCTCCCGTAAAACGATGCAGATTGCCCAACAGCTATACGAAGGTATCGCCGTCGGCTCAAGCCGCGTCGGTTTAATCACCTATATGCGTACCGACTCGGTGCGTATCTCCGATGTTGCCCTTGCGGAAGTGCGCAAGTGGATCGGCGAGCAGCATCCCGCTTTCTTACCGGAAAAACCTAATTTCTACAGCGTCGGGGCAAAAGCGCAGGACGCTCACGAAGGTATCCGCCCCACGTACTGTAGTTATACGCCCGATTATCTGAAAGACTACCTCAACCGCGATCAGCTGCGCCTCTATACCCTTATCTGGGAACGTTTTACCGCAAGCCAGATGACCGGCGCAAAGACTGAAACGCTCAGCTATGAGATTTCCGCAGGAGATGCGGTCTTTAGAACGGCTTCTACCAAGGTAACGGACAAGGGATTCTATGCCGTGCTCAATCTGCTCCTTTCAAAAGAAGAAAAAGGCAAGGCATTACCGGCCTTAAAAACCGGCGACACCCTGACGGTAGACAGCCTGACCCCCGAACAGCACTTTACGCAGGGGCCCGCCCGCTATACCGATGCAAGTATCGTTAAGATGCTGGAACAAAAAGGAATCGGACGCCCTTCAACGTATGCGCCGATTATCTCGGTACTGCTCGACCGCTACTACGTCAACCGCTCCAACAAGCAGCTTGTTCCCACTCAGCTCGGCAGAATGATCAACGATCTTTTAGTCGAAAACTTCAACGATGTGATCGACGTCAATTTTACTGCCGGTATGGAACAAAAGCTGGACGAAATAGAAGAACACAATGCCGACTGGTCAAAGATTATCGGCTCCTTTTATACCCCGTTCATCACACAGGTGGATTCGGTGATGGCGCATTTAGGCAGTTTGAAAGGCAGCCTCGATGAGCCGACAAACTTTACGTGCGAAAAATGCGGCAAAAGAATGATGAAAAAGCTCGGCCGCTTCGGCTTTTTCTTGGCGTGCGAGGGTTTCCCCGAATGCCGCAATACCAAATCCATTCCATTAGCTAAATGCCCGCGTCCCGGCTGCGGCGGAGACATTGTATCCCGGCGCGCAAAAGGACGGGGCAAAGAATTTTTCGGCTGTACCAACTTTCCGAAGTGTGATTTTATCTCTCATTTTAAGCCTATCAACTCAGCGTGCCCCAAATGCGGCTGGTTCATGGTTGAAAAATACGATAAAAAGAACGGAAGCTATAAAGCCTGCGTAAACCCCGATTGCGATTATTTACACAGCGTTGTCGAAGGCGTGGAAGACCGGGATATCGACTAGCCGATGGATACGGTCTTTGAAGACTACCTCGCCTACAGCGCAGGGGTGCGGCATTTTTCGGAAAAAACCATCGAAGCCTACCGGAATGACCTCAAACTTTTTTCGGATTGGCTTGCAGACAATGAGCTTGCCTTTACCGAGGTTACGAAAACACAGGTGCGCATCTTTGTTGCAGACCTCGGCAACCGGCATTTTGCACCGGCAAGCATTAACCGCACCCTCTCCTGCGTACGAGGGCTGTACCGCTATGCCCTGCAGAAAGGGCTCTGCACCACGAACCCCGCCGCGGTTGTCCGCAACCTCAAACAGCCGGATAAGCTGCCCCGCTTCCTCTTTCCCGACGAAGCGGAACGCTTCTGTGAGTTTCCCAAAGAAGCGGGTATTTTATGGTACGCCCGCGATGCGGCGATCTTTTCATCGCTCTACTCTACCGGCTGCCGCGCGGCGGAGCTGCAAGGGCTCAAAATAACGGATTTAAAGGGAGATTGCAGCTGGGCAATCGTACAAGGAAAAGGAAGCAAAGAACGCAAGGTGTTCTTTGCGGACTTTGCACGGGAAGCGGTACAGCGGTATTTGACCGAGCGGGCGGAACTGATTGCCTACCTAAAAGAGCAGGACGGCTTAAAAACTGCGGTTGCGGAAGATGCGCTTTTTTTAAACTGCCGCGGCGGCGCGCTTACAACGCAGGGCATCCGGTACATCATCAACCGGTACACCGCCCTTCTCCCGAACTATAAAAAACTGACGCCGCATGCCTTCCGGCACAGCTTTGCCTCGATGTTCATCACCCGCGGAGCAGACATACGAGTCGTACAGGAACTGCTGGGGCACAGCAATATCACAACTACCCAACGGTATACGCACATCACGGCAGCCCAGCTCCAAGAGCTGTATCACAAAGCCCATCCGCACGGGTAGGTATAGCCTATTTATTCTGCGGGAAATACAGCAAAACAGTTTGATGCGATTATCCTTATTAATCAATAACGACAGAACCTTGACGGAGCACGCAGGGAGTGCCGGAAGTTAAATCTACAAGAGTAGAAGGAAGCCCCTCGAGATTACCGCCGTCGACAATTAACGCAACCGAATCTTCAAATTCGCGGCAAATCGTACTTATATCAGTGAGGGGCGGCATTCCCGAACGGTTGACGCTTGTCGAATACACCGCATCCCCCGCTGCAGCGACAACATTTCGCAGCCACTCATCCGCGGGACATCTGAACGCCTGTGTCCCCTGTCCCTTTAACGGTACGATAAGCGTGAGCGGCGCAGGCCACAAGTTCAAAATATGTTCCGGAATTTTTATATCGGTATAGCGGTAAATATCCGCCGGTTCGGCGATGAGGGCGATAAACGGTTTATTCTCCGCTCTCCCTTTAATGCAGGCAATTGCTTCGGCAGTTTTACCGATCAAACCGGAAAAACCGTAAATCGTATCAGTCGGGATAATGACAATATGCCCTTGCTTAAGCTCTGCCGCCGCAGCTACGGCCGAATTAGGAGCCTTTTTTTGAATACGCATTTTTTTGGCTCACAATCATTTCGCATATAATAACAATAATACTCATCGAAACGGCAATCGCTTTACAAACGGCATCCGGCACATAGCGAGGCGTTTCGATGAGATAGGCGACACCGGCATCTTCGGTACGCTCCACAGAACCGGAAAAGTTCATCAGTTTGATAAGCCGTTCGTTTTTTTGAACATATCCCAATTCATGCGCATATACGGCGATAGTTTTGGGGTCGGAAGACAAATTCGCAATACGAATATTCAAGTCTTCTCCGATATCGGATAAAAACCGAACATGCTGCAAAAGAACTTCTCGCTGCCGTTTCAATTGTTGACGTGCAAAAAAACCTCGCGGACCAAAGCAAATTCCCAAAAAACTATAGACAAACGCAAATACAAAAAGAGGCGTAATAACTTTCAAATAAAATTTCATACTCACTCTAATAACGGCAAAATAAATATTTTCTTGAATTTTATCCGGAATACGGTATAATAGAAAAGTGAAGATATATTCTCGAGCTGATTACGGGTATCTCTAAAAATGTAACCGTTTTTAGAGATACCCGTAGACTTCCGCTCATGTTATATACATGGTATGCCGATACATGATATAATAACACCGCCCTTCGTGGAGAAATTTTTATGGATAATTTTAACAAAACCGACGATTTATATGATCCTAATTTTTCTATAGACAGTAA
>CAUPUT010000113.1:0-5521 GCA_963514615.1 uncultured Treponema sp. | reverse complement strand
TCCGCGCGCTTGCAGGGGAACGTTCCCACACTCCGATAAGCCACAGCGCATTAAACCCCGCTTCCGCAAAGAAGTTAAGTTCCTCATCGGGGATTTGATCGAGGCGGGTGATAGACCGTTGATACTTTTTGCTGAGTTGATCCAGCCACACCAGCGTGCTCTTGGCAATCATCACAACATTCGGCATCCAGTCACGATCGGCGCTAAAGCGTTCATATTCCTGCGTCAAATCTTCAAAACGATAGACATCGTGCGCGCCGCCCCCTCCGCCGCCTTGCCATGCAGCCTTCTCTTCTTCTGAAAGGATATCCTGACTTGTTAAGAGTCTGCCGATAAATTCACTGAGCAAATCAAGCCAATGCTTTTTAATATATTCCAGCTGTCCTTTTAAACTAAACGGCGCATAAGAAACGGGAGCTTTAAGCAGCGAAATTAGATCGAGTCTTTCCGGCCCGAACACCTCGTTTTGAGATGACCATTCGCAAAGGCTGTCCCAAAAACAGTTGTACGAAGGATGCGCTGCAAGCTGTTCATCGGTAAAAAGCGGATAAAAAGGCTGAAAAGAAGGTTTTTCTTTTGCCAATCTAAAAAAAATCAATTCCTAAAACCCCCTTTATTTTTTTTCGATCCCGCCTAGCGGATCGACCCTTCGGACCCAGTCTTCTAGGGTCATTATCCCGCCGTAAATCTCCGAGGGGGGGAACTCCGCACAAAATGCCAGCAATAAATCGTCAAGATCGGGCAGCTTTTCTTGCGCAAGTTTCGCTTGTACAAATTCGTATCCGTTGCTAAAAAAATCGGCACGTACATCCCGTCGGTAAAGCCGACACATATAATGGAATATTTCGTCGATTAGCCCCATCGCATTCAGCTGACCTGCTTTTAAATACTGATCGGCACGCACCGGCATACCGAATTCACCCGATTCGACAACTTGATTATATTGGAAAGTAAAAGCATAAATATCGTTAATATTCCGTATTACAACGTTTCCGGTTGATGAAAAAAGCGTCTTTGAAAAACGGCATTTTTCCCGTATGTCGCGATGAATATGGAATTCCATCGTTTGAAAAAAGCTGTCGGTAGGGACTTTCTGCATACAATATCCTCGTATTTATCGAATATTATATGCTGAAAATCCGATATTGTGAAGCTAGGCTAGCGTTTTTCACGCTCATAGGGTATACTGATGAACACGGTTTAACTCGACCGCTAAATTGCAAGAAATGCTATTTTGCAGGAGGTTTTATGATGGACAAGCAAAAAATAGAACGGATGCGTACCGGAAAAGGTTTTATCGCGGCTTTGGATCAAAGCGGCGGCAGTACGCCCAAGGCATTGGCTGCTTACGGTATCGGAAGCGATGCATACTCAAATGAAAAAGAGATGTTTGATATGGTACATGCCATGCGCACGAGGATTATTACAAGTAAGGAATTTGATAAAAACCACATCGTCGGCGCTATTCTTTTTGAACAAACGATGGATCGCGACATCGAAGGTATCCCGACAGCCGATTACCTGTGGGATAAGCGCGGTGTTCTTCCGTTCTTAAAGGTTGACAAAGGGCTTGCGGACTTAGCCGAAGGTGTTCAGATGATGAAACCGATGCCCGATTTGGAAGTGCTGCTGCAGCGTGCCGTACAAAAACATATTTTCGGGACAAAGATGCGCTCAGTTATAAAAGAAGCAAATCCGGCCGGCATCAAAAAAGTTATCGACCAACAGTTTGAAATCGGATTGCAGATCGCAAAGCATGGATTAGTACCGATCATCGAACCGGAAGTGGATATTCACAGTCCTGACAAAGCAAAATGCGAAGAGCTGCTGAAAAAAGAAATCCGCGAACACATTGCAAAATTGCCTAAGGATGTATTGATTATGCTCAAACTCAGCATCCCGACGCAAGCAGATCTGTATAAAGAATTTATCGATCATCCGCAGGTTGTACGTGTCGTTGCGCTTTCAGGCGGCTACAGCAGAGAGGAAGCCAATGCGTTACTGGCAAAGAATCACGGCATGATTGCAAGTTTCTCTCGAGCCCTTGCAGAAGATTTGCGTGCCCAGCAGTCACAAGAAGAATTCGACAAAACGCTTGCCGCCGCAATCAAGGGCATCTACGACGCTTCAATTACATAACAAAGCAAAATAATTCATGGGACTGTCCAAAAACTGAAAGCCTATCGGCTTTTCCTGTAAGGAAATGATTTGTCATATCCGCTAAAGCGGATTGCGTAACAGTTTTTGGAAGTTTTCCCTAGATTTAGATGCAATGTTTAAAATTAAGTTATTACTATATAAAGACTTAATTTTAAACTCGCGGGGATGGCGAAAAAGCGACCGACTTTTGAGCCATCCCCGTGAATTATGAATTATACCGCCCGTTATTCCAATAACCGTCGGGCACGGCGTTGCAGTGCACCCTGCTTTTCGTCCTGCGCAATAGCTTCCACTAAGGCACGAGCATCCGCAGGACTATTCGTTTTAAACATATCAAGTCCGATGCTCTTGGTTAACACATCGTCGCTCTGCAAAAAAGCTTTGCAGATTTCCGCCGTTGCAGTGTTTTCAATTTTTGCAATTTCCTTACCGAATTCATACCGCAGTTTCTTTTGCTTGTTTTCCGTTACCGTTGCCAGCACCACCGTATCCAAATCGGCTGCGAGTGCCGTAGAATTATGCTTCAGCACTGCGCTCAGGATTGTAACCCGCAATTTTTCACCCTTTTTAGAATCGCGAAATGTTTCGGCGAGCCATGCGTTGCCTTCTGTCGTATTCAATACCGCCAGCGTTTCTACCGCTGCAAACCGAACCGCATCCGTAGGATCATACTTTGCACGATACAACACATACGGAGCCGCTTCCTGCATCATGGTCTTTTGCGCGGTTTTTAAGGCTTCGAGCCGGACTTTATAATAGCTGTCTTTAAAGCCCTGTAAAATCAGCTTTTGCGTTTCGTCCGTATCGAAAGAAGCAGCGCCTCGTATTGCTGCTTCCCGCAACTGAGGTCCCGGCTGCTCGAAAAACTTCGCCAGCAGCGGCACAATATCGGGGTTTCCCATTTGGGCAAGCCCTGCAATGGCACTGGAGCGGACATAGATGTTTTCGTTTTCGTCCTGCGCCCGTTCCAGCAAAAACTCACGCGTATCTTCACTATGCAGTTTTTCGAGTGCAACCATAATCGTCTGCTTTAAAATAAGTTCCTGTTTTGCATCATCGATTGTCAGGCTGTCAAAATAGTCGGCTAAAAATGAGGCCGTTTCATCGCTGCCGATTTCGCCCAACACGGAAACCGTTTCCGCACCGTATTCCGCCGTATTTTGGGTCAGCATGTTCTGCAATGCTTCGTTTAAGGAGGGGGTAAGTTCCGGCTTTACCGCAGCAAGGTAAGACAGCGCCGCCTTTATCAACGTCCGTTGCTGGGCTTCATAATCTTCCAATACGGCAACAGCAGCTTCCGTCAGCTGAGCATCCTCGTACTTTTGATACAGACCGAAAAGCCCTTCGCGCACGGCGGGACTCTTTGTTTCCGTAAAAAGTCGGTTAAAATCACCTTGCAGCGTCTCGAAATCCTTCTTATCAACCTTACTGACTACCTCCAGTATTTCCGATTCCAGTCCGTACTGCAATGCTTGGCGAGCTTTTTCAATCTCATCAAGTTCTTGGTTTTCTTCTTTCGGCTTTTCAGTTCCATCCTTTTGTGTTTCTTGATCCTGCCGCGAACTTTCTTGATGTAAGGCGTTCTGCGGCACGATTGTATCATTCTTTGCTTTTGATGCTGAGGAATCGGTAGTATCGGCCGCTATATGCAGCGGCGCAAGCATTGCCGACACTACAATTAACATCATAAAAACAAGTTTTTTCATTCAATGCTCCTGCTTCCATTATCGGAATTTCAAAATGGTAGTTTTAAGAACCGCCGTTATTTTATATAAAAACCGTAAAGACCGCAATTGACAGATTAACCGGGAATTACCACCCACAAGCTCAATCGCACTCACCATATAAATTGTCATTCAAGTACCCATCGGACACATTGCGGGTTATCACGGAAATTGACAAATTGCAGAAAAACGATACCTCTGCTATACTACCACCATGAATACTCCACGTAAACTGCCGCTTGGCGTACAAAGTTTTGAAAAACTCCGCAGAGATAGCTATCTGTATATTGATAAAACCTCATTTCTTTGGCAGCTCGTTCAAGTGTCGAGTCCCTATTTCCTCAGCCGTCCACGGCGATTTGGTAAGAGCCTCTTTCTTTCAACATTGGCAGCATATTTCCGCGGGCAAAAAGAACTATTCAAAGATTTATATCTTGAAAAAGCCGAAGAGGAGCAAGCTTCACAAGAAGGCAGAGAGGCGTGGCAAGCATATCCTGTACTCTATCTGGATTTTAATACTGAAAATTACAACGATGAGAACAGTATGCATACCATTCTACATACTCATTTAAGCCAGTGGGAAAAGCAATATGAAGCAGATACTTCAGAGCAAACATTTTCGAGCCGATTCAAAGGAATTATTCAACGGGCATATCATCAAACCGGCAAACAAGTCGTTATCCTCGTAGACGAATACGATAAACCCCTGCTCCAAACGATGGGGATAAATGAAGAGCTGAATGAACAATACCGCGATACGCTCAAAGCGTTTTATTCGGTGATTAAAACCTGTGATGAATATATCCGCTTTTCCTTTTTAACCGGGGTAACAAAATTCAGCAAGATCAGCATTTTCAGCGATTTGAATAATCTCCGCGATATATCGATGGAAAAACAATATGCCGGTCTCTGCGGCATCACACAAACAGAGCTTGAAACGAACTTCCAACCGGACATACAAGTGCTTGCCGATGAGCAAAACCTCCCGTATCAAGAGGCATTAGCAGCCTTAAAGCAGTGGTACGACGGCTATCTGTTCCATCCTGCCGGGGAAGGAATGTACAATCCCTTTAGCCTTTTGAGCGCCTTTGTCAAAAAAGAAATCAAAAGCTACTGGTTCAGCACGGGAACACCGACTTTTTTGGTCAATTACCTCAAAGAAGCACACTATTATATTCCCGACCTGGATGGAAATGTTGAGTTAGATGAAGAAGGCTTACAAACATATCGGGCGATTGCTCAAGATGCGTTGCCTATTCTGTTTCAAGCAGGGTATTTGACGATAAAGACATATATCCCAGAAGCCCGGATGTATCGGTTGGGCTTTCCGAATGATGAAGTCCGATACGGCTTTTTGAAGAATCTGCTGCCTGCATATTCGGGGCTGCCGTTTGTGGAGACGGGAAAATCGGTATGGAAGTTTGTGGAAGATATTCGTGAGGGGAATGTAGAGGGAGTTATGGAGCGGCTCAAGTCGATTATCTCCGGTATTCCGTATGACAACTTCACCGCAGAAAACCTGAAACTGCGGGAACAGAACTACCAAACAGCAGTGTATCTCGTCTTTGCGCTGATGGGGCAATTTGTACAAACTGAGGTACATTCTGCAACGGGACGCGCCGATTGCGTGGTGACGA
>CAUPUT010000112.1:0-5546 GCA_963514615.1 uncultured Treponema sp. | reverse complement strand
AGGCTTGGGCAATCGGGTGTAGAGGAGCCGTACCGATACCGCCGCCGACGCATACGACCTTTCCGACCTTTGCAATATGTGTCGGATTGCCGAGCGGCCCGAGAATTGCGGCAATCGAATCGCCTGCTTCCTTTTGACAGAGCTTGATAGTGGTTGCCCCGACCGCCTGAACGACCAGCGCAATCCACCCCGCAGCAGGATCGGCATCTGCAATGGTAAGCGGAATCCGTTCGCCGTAATCGATATCGAGCTGGATAATAACAAACTGCCCCGCTTTTCTCTGACGGGCAATTTCCGGGGCGGCAACGCGTAAGTAAAAGACATCTTTTGAGAATTGCTTCTTCTCTAAAATTGTGTGAATCATTCGACCTCTTTATATAGATAAAATAAGGCATCAATTTGCAGTTGATACGTATTTCGTGCCATTCTACTCGTAATAGTATGGAATATCAATATAAAGCATTGCGAAAATTATCAATTTCTTTTATACTAAGAGCATGGACAATATTGCAACTATACCGGTAGATAAAAATAAAATAAAACAAGCTGTTCAGATGAATATTCCCATCTCGATTAACACCTATACCCTTCCGAAAGAAACGGAAACCTATATCGTCGATGTCGCAAAAGTTTTTCTCGGAACGGTTCATCAGGACGGAATTCAAGATTATATTGTCTATTGCCTCAATGAGCTTACCACGAATGCAAAGAAGGCGAATACCAAGCGGATATATTTTAAAGAAAAAGGCTTTGATATCTATGATCAGAAGTCCTATGACGAGGGAATGCTCAACTTTAAGCAAGAAAGCCTTGGTAATATCGATTACTATCTGCAGCAGCAAAAAAAAGAAGGTCTCTATATTAAAGTAATTATGCAGGTAAAGCAGGGGCAAATAATTTTTGAAGTACGCAATAATGTCCAAATGGTCGCGACTGAATTTAAACGTATTTTCGACCGGATGGTTGTCGCACGGGACTATGAAAACGTCGATCAAGCTTTTATGCAGGCAATCGACGATACGGAAGGCGCAGGGCTCGGTTTAATTATCATGCTGCTTATGCTTAAAAAAATCGGTTTGAAAGAGGATGCTTTTGAATTGATTACCGAAAAAGACCTAACGATTAACAGAATTACTATCCCGCTCGATTTTGAAGCAAACCGGCATCTGGTAGAATTGACAAAGACGATTGTTGATTATATTGAGGAAATTCCGCAATTCCCCGAAAAGATCATGCAAATACAGCGTCTTATCAACGATCCGAATGCAACGATGGGGACGATCGCATCTCTTATCAGTGATGATATTGCATTAACAACCGATCTTTTAAAACTGGTCAACTCTGTTGCATTCGGGCTTACAAAGGAATGTATGAGTATTAACGAAGCGGTTAAGATGGCCGGTTTGCGAGGAATCCAGCACTTGTTATATTCCGTAGGGACGCTGCAGGTCTTAAAAGTAACCAGTGATGAACAAAAAAAACTGTGGGATCATACGTATCGATGTGCTTTCTTTGCACATAATCTTGCAAAAATGCAAGGAAAAGACAAACTTCTCGAAGAAGTATATGTTTGCGCCCTTTTGCATGATTTAGGTAAAATCGTATTCAGCTCAATCTATCCTGAAATGCTGGAGAAAATTAAAGATTTGCAAGCCGAAAAAAATATCCCCGAACAGGTAATTAAAAGCGTGATGTCGGGAATGGAGCACCAAGCAATCGGCGTTGCAGTTGCGGAAAAATGGCATTTGCCGGCGGCTATTGTCAATACGATAAAATATCAATACGAACCGGAGGCTGCCCCTGAAGAATATTACGATCTTATTTCGACTGTAAGTTTTGCCGAATTTATGTTGCAATTTTTTGATGGTAATATCAGCTACTATCAAATTCCGCCCGTTTTGCTCAAGCAGCATAATATTGAAAATGAGGCTCAGTTGCGCGAGCTATGCGAAAAACTCAATGAAAAATTCCACGAACCGGCGTAACTCATTTGTATGAACGAACAGCAATGTACCTTTGATAAACAACACTGTTCGGCACATGAACACAGCGAAGCGTGCGGAATGGTCTGTATTCAAGGTTTGTCGTTTAAATACGGCGCCGGAAAAAAAGTATTGTTTGAAAATCTCAGCCTTACGATTAAAAAAGGTGCGTATATCTCGATTGTCGGTGAAAACGGCACGGGAAAAAGTACGCTGATAAAGCTGATTCTCGGACTGCTGACTCCCGATACGGGGAGTATTCGCTGCGGAGCGTGCAGTGTCGGTTATGTACCGCAAAAAAAAGCGTCGATAACAGGCTTTCCGATTACCGTTTTTGAGACCTTAAACTCGTATAGAATATTGCGAAAACAGCCGGATAAAGGTATCATTGACCGCTATCTTTCGGATGTTCGGCTGCTCGATTATAAATATGCTTTGGCAGGGACGTTATCCGGCGGCCAGCTGCAAAAAATGTATATCGCCCGTGCGCTTATCGGTGAACCTGATTTGCTCATCCTCGATGAACCGTCAACCGGTATCGATATCCAAAGTCAGCAGGAAATTTATACCTTTATTAAGAAACTGAATACGGAGCAGGGGCTGACGGTTGTTTCGGTAGAACATAACCTCGACGCAGCGGTGATCAATTCGACTGATATTTTCCATCTTGCAAACGGGTGCGGGCACCTGTGCAATCCGCAAAAATACGCGGCGGAATTTCTTCACTTCCGCCGCCTGCCGTATACTTCGGACGTTCGCCTGTGCGAACCGTGAAATACCGATTTACTAAACCTTATACACCGAAACGGGATGTATGTTCCTGCCACATAAAGAAATTATTACATCATCATCCGTCAACGTATAGAGCATGCGGCGTATCGATGGCGATAAAACATCAATACTGTGTGGAGATTGAAGATAACCCATTATGCCTGCAAATCCACAGCTCCGTCATTGTTCTATATCGCTTGTTTCGTTTTTAATGCAGCGAGGGGTACGGTACGATACCGCGAGAAAGCAGCGCCGTTAATACCGCCCCACCGAGAGCGCGCGCTTTGTCGGAAATGGTAAAGCAATTGTTCAATTCAGTAAGGCGCGGGTCTATATCCGCCATTTTAAGGCCGTTGCGAACGACAAACCCATCGGGCAGCATACCGCGGATTATCCCATTAAGCGAAGCGGCAACATCGATAATGCTACCGTCCGCCTGTATGATGCGAGCGATGACTTCACCGCGGGTAACCGAGTCGCCGATATCGTGTATAACGCGTAGCGTACCTGCCGCCGGTGCATGGATAACCCGCAAGACGCTCTCTCCACCGACAAGTCCGGGAACGCCGGTGTTGGGAAGCGCTGTTCCTCGATAAATCAATCGCGCTAAATTATGCCCGCGCATTGTTTCGATAACAATATGCGCATCTTTTCCGGCGGTAAAGCCCGGCCCCAGCGCAATCACAAGCGGCGCCATATCGAGGCGGGTACCGCAGTTTTTCTTTGCGATGATGGCATCTATGACGGCCGCTGGATGCAAAATGTCGATCAGTTCTCCTGTAGGGTCAACCGCGATTGGGATAAAACTTGTAGGATTTGCTTTGGAGTCGGCATCGGCACCGGATTCACTATCGTTTGCAGACAAAATAGCTGCGGCTTGTTCTTTTGCAATAAGGCGCGCTTCGATTCTTTCTATTGTGCAATGCCCAAGCCTAACGGCTTCGCTGAACGCAACGGTACGGCGAATGGCGGAAGGGTTTTCGGTTTCCAGTGCAAGGACACGAAAATCGGAGATATGGATTGCTGCGAGTACCCCGCTGGCCAAATCGCCTGCCCCGCGCACGATAATAAGCGGTGCGGATTGCTTCATGTTCGCTCCTCGGCGCAATACAGAGTACAAAACAGGTACCACGCGCCTTAAAAAAAAGCCCGTTCGGATGAAAAACCGCTTGCATAATATGAGTAAGTCGCAGCGGTTTGTTCATCTTTGCAGTAGTAATGTTCAAAAATCGTTCGGGACGGTGTACCCATGCCTCATTCACCGGTTTACCGAGCGTCCGTGTAGAAATAAGCCCCACCGTCTTTGTGGTTCGAGGATGAATAACCGGCTCTGTATCGTTCCATCCCTTGATTGCTCGTCGTTTACTGCCGTCCGCTTCAATTAAAACGACGTCGAAGTCGTTACAAAGACGATCGATTACTCCCGGTGGCGGAGCGCTCAGTTTTTCCCCTTGCTCTATGCCGCAAAAGTATACGGTGGAAGTAAGCCGCTCTTTTTCGCGTACGCCCATTTTTGTCGTAGTAGTTACCGCAACGCGCCAGCCTGTCGCGGCAAGTTCATTTGCCGTTGTGAGCATAGAAGTGGTCTTACCTCCACTCCCGATAAACGAAACGACATCTCCGCGGCTGATACGCAGCTTTTCGGTAAAGGAATACTTACGTCGATAGTTAAAATTACGGATGCGGCATACCCGACTTATGCGTGTCGGCATTCCTTACACCCGAGGATATGAACATGCTTGTCCGTTCTGCTGCGGTCGAATAGCCGAGCAATCAGATACGAATCGGTTGGGACGGGCGCTTTGCAGACGGGACAGAAACGGTCGGCATCACTCTCTACTACGGGATAACAATGCGGACATCCGTAAATGGAACAAAGGCTATCCCCTCCGCTCGACGGGTAGACCTTTGTTTTCAACTGTTCACCTTTTGTTAATACCGTACAGCAAATAGGGCAGACACCGGGCGCCCCCGGCTTCCCTTTCGGTAAATATTTGGAGACTCCGTTGTTTTTGCTTTTGGGAGTAAATAAAAAATAAGCGATAATTGCTAATAGTATACCGATAAACACCAATATGAACCATGAAAACGGTGAGAGAAAAGTACCCATATCAATAAGATACACGATTCATGGACTTGCGGCAACCTATAAAACAAGGTATACTTTATCCGTGGCATCGTTATATGTGGTTGGGACGCCGATTGGAAATTTAGGTGATATTACGGTACGGGCATTGGAGATTTTCAAAGCGGCCGACTATATTGCGTGCGAAGATACGCGGCATACGCTGAAGCTTTTAACTCATTTTGAAATCCGGAAGCCTCTTATTTCTTGCAGGGCACAGAACGAAGCGGAAGCGGCGCAGAAGATTATCGATCTGTTGGCTGACGGCAAAGATATTGCTTACGCGAGCGATGCCGGGACTCCGGCCTTGAGTGATCCCGGAGCGATTCTTGTTAAGCTGGTGCGCGAGGCTGGGTATCCTATTGTACCTATTCCGGGCGCTTCCGCATTTGCGGTTATGGTCAGTATTGCAGGAACGGGCGACTCTTCGGTGCTTTTTGAAGGCTTTTTATCCCCTAAACAGGGGCGAAGAAAGCGGCGGCTGCAGGAGCTTTTCGGTATGCAAACGGGTTTCGTACTCTACGAATCCCCGTTTAGGATTATCAAGCTCTTACAGGATATTGCCGATATTGACAACAAGAGGCAGGTTGTTGTCGGCAGGGAGCTGACAAAGCTGCATGAAGAAATTTTATCCGGTTCGGTATCGGATGTTTTACATACATTACAGG
>CAUPUT010000111.1:0-5563 GCA_963514615.1 uncultured Treponema sp. | reverse complement strand
CGTATATGTTCGTCTACAATAATCAGCTGTTATTGATGAATACGAATATTTTGCAGGGTATTCAAGTTGCGATTACCGCATGTGTCGGCGTCTTTTTAATCAGCGCCGCAGTAGAAGGATATTTCCACACCAAGGTGAATATTCTGATGCGGCTGCTTATGCTGGCTGGAGCATTCTTACTTATCGACAGTGCCTTATTAACCGACCTTGCCGGTGTCGGCATCTTTGTTGCGTCTATCTTTATCCAGCGCATACTCGCGCGGAGAGAAGCACGGCACGCAGCCGCCTAGGCGTCTGATCAGGGATTCCGCATTATAAATATTTTAAGCAGCGGCCTTCCTTCTGCATACATCGACCTAATGCGTTTACCCTAGGCATCTAATACGTTTGCTTGCCTTTAGCACGGTATTTTACTATATTAAGGGCATGCAAACGCAATATTTTACCGTTACCGGTATGAGTTGTGCTGCTTGTTCTGCAAATGTGGAAAAGGCTGTGAAGCGTCTTGCCGGTGTAGAAACGGTGCAGGTAAATCTTTTAACAAAGCGGATGGCTGTCACCTATAATCCCGATACCGTTAATGCACATACTATCATACAAACGATAGAAAAAATCGGCTACGGCGCTTTTCCACTTTCCGAGGAGAATACGGCTCAG
This sequence comes from uncultured Treponema sp., assembly GCA_963514615.1. Lineage (GTDB taxonomy): Bacteria > Spirochaetota > Spirochaetia > Treponematales > Treponemataceae > Treponema. The sequence continues at coordinate 4,906 of CAUPUT010000111.1, read as the reverse complement.
CCGTCTGTACGGCAAGCTGATTCCGAAATTGCCGAATCCGAAAAAAAACAATTTATATTCTCCCTTTTCTTCCTGCTCCCGTTGATGTATGTGTCGATGGGACGGATGCTCAAGTTGCCGCTTCCGTCTTTTTTTGCGGGAGCCGAAAATGCCCTCATCTTTGTCTTTACGCAATTTCTGCTCACGCTGCCGGTTCTGGTGTTGAACCGTCGCTTTTTTATCAACGGCCTTACGAGCTTATTCCACCGTGCGCCTAATATGAATAGTCTTATCGCCGTCGGTTCCGGCGCCGCAGTCATCTATGGTGTTTTCGCGCTGTACCGGATAGGCTACGGCTTAGGGCATGGCCAATTAGATGTTGTGCGGCTCTATATGAAGGATTTATATTTTGAATCCTCGGCGATGATCTTAACGCTGATTTCCTTGGGGAAATTTTTAGAAGCGCGGGCAAAAAAGAAGACTTCGGAAGCGCTGGAAAAACTGATTCAACTTCGGCCGGAGACCGCACAAGTGTTACGGAATGGCACGGAAATTGAAATTCCGGTAGAAAATATTGTGATCGGTGATGCAATCATTATCAGGCCGGGACAAACCTTGCCCGTGGATGGTACTATAATTGATGGAAGCACATCGCTTGATGAATCGGCTGTTACCGGAGAGAGTATGCCGGTCGAGAAAACGGTCGGAGATTCGGTGATTAGCGCCTCGCATAATATATCGGGCAGCTTTATCTTCCGTGCAGATAAAGTAGGAAATGATACGACATTGGCGCGGATTATTGCGCTTGTCGAAGAAGCGTCCTCATCAAAGGCTCCGGTTGCAAAGCTTGCTGATGTTATCAGCGGTTATTTCGTACCGATTGTCATGCTCATTTCACTTGCAGCCTTTATCGGATGGCTTATCGCAGGCGCTTCTTTTGAATTTGCACTGTCGACTGCTATTTCCGTGCTGGTTATTTCCTGTCCCTGTGCACTCGGCCTTGCCACACCGACGGCGATTATGGCCGGTACCGGCAAGGGCGCTCAACTCGGTATCCTTATCCGTTCGGCGGAAGGACTCGAACTTGCCCACCGCGTGAGCGCCGTACTGCTCGATAAGACGGGAACTATCACGGAAGGAAAGCCGACGTTGCAGCACATTGAAGTTTTTTCCGAACAGTACACCGACAATGATATTCTCCGGATTGCCTATAGCCTCGAACATTTATCCGAACATCCGCTTGCCCATGCGATTATCCAAGCCGCAGAAGAAAAAAAACTTTCACCGTTTAAGGTGGGCGGTTTTATGGCAGTGCATGGAAAAGGAATTTACGGAACCGCCGTAGGCGATGAGCTTACCGGAATCTCATTAATCGAAAATGTAAGAATAGGCGCCGGAAATACGAAACTCTGCAAGGAATTGGGCATTCCCGTATCGGAAGCTATACAGACGCGGCTTATGGAAGCTGCTGAAAAAGGCGCTTCTCCGTTGCTGGTTATAATCGGGAATGCATGTGCCGGTCTTATTGCCGTCGCAGATCCGGTGAAGGAAGGCAGTATTCAAGCTATTCACGATCTCCACGAAATGGGTATCCATACGGTTATGCTTACGGGAGATAATCAACGTACGGCAGAAGCTATTCAAAAGACTGTCGGCATTGGAGAAGTCGTCGCAGAGTTATTGCCTCAGGACAAAAAAGTAAAAGTCGAATACTATCGATCACAAGGTTTTTCACCGGCTTTTATCGGCGACGGGATTAACGATGCTCCCGCACTGACTGCCGCAGATGTCGGTATTGCAATCGGCGGCGGCACGGATATCGCCATAGAAAGCGCCGATATTGTGCTGATGAATAACAGCCTTGAAACGGCAGTTACTGCAATTCAGCTCAGTAAGGCTGTTATGCGCACAATCAAGCAAAACCTATTCTGGGCGCTTTTTTACAATTCGCTGTGTATCCCGCTTGCGGCAGGTCTCTTTTATACTCTATTCGGACTCAGGCTCAGTCCCATGTTTGCCGCCGCCGCAATGAGCTTTAGTTCGGTGTCAGTAGTGTCAAATGCCCTACGGTTGAATAGATTCCGTCCTAAACGCATTGCACAGGATGCTCATAATATGCAATACTGCGGTGCTGTTCCTACCGGTGAAAAGTACAATGATGCACAGCCTGCCGCGTGTAGTGTACAAACCGCTTCCTGTATCTGCTCTGCCGCCGAACAGGAAGCGAAAACGGGATCGTCGTCAAAACCTGAAAATATCACTCATAAGGAGAATTTTGATATGAAAAACATCACATTAACCGTTGAAGGAATGTCGTGCGGACATTGTTCCGTTCGGGTCGAAAACGCGCTGAATGCTATCGAAGGCGTATCGGCAAAAGTCGATTTGGAAGCAAAGACTGCCGTTGTTACCTATCCCGATACCGTAACGGTGGATACCCTTAAAGCTGCCGTAACCGATGCAGGGTATTCGATTACCGGTTCACGTTAAAGTTATAACCGAATAAGATAAAACACGGTGTATATCGACTCTCATTTTTTCACTATGTATAGATTACGGCAGCAACTCTGTGTCCTTGTTTCGTTTTTTCTGATTGTCTCGCTTATATCGGCGGCTCCGGTAAAAATTACTTTTTCTGCCGATAAGATGCAGGGATCGGGCGGGAAAGAACGGAACTCAACCTCATTAACCGGTAACGCGAAGGTAAGTGTCGATTCCCTCAGTATTTACGGCGAACGTATTGAGCTATACGGTAAAGATTACCGATATATTAAGGCAAGCGGGAATGTAACAGGAGAAGATACCGAAAAAGGATTTACGTTTTCGGCTGCATCGTTATCCTATGATCGAGAAACGGAAGTAGCCGAGTTTATGGGGCAAGCAAAGGTTGAAGATACCAAAAATAAGGTTGAAACGGCAGCTGAACGTATTGAATATAATCAGAAAAACGAAATGATCCTTTTGCAAATGGACGTAAAACTAAAGAGCAAAGATATCACCTGTGATTCGCTTTTTGCGGTGTATAATCGGAATACTTCTATGCTTGAACTGACGGGTAAACCCACAGTAAAAAAAGGAAAAGATGAATTTAAGGCGGCTCGGATTTCGGTAAATATTGATACCGAAGATATTAAACTCGAAGGAAAGGTGAGCGGTTCCGTTACCGAAGAGAAAGAGAATACGGAAAAAGCGGAAACTCCTTCGGAGAAAGAAACAAAAACGCCATGAGTGATCTTCAATATTCTGCAAATTTTGAAATTCCAAAAAGCGTATTACGTGCTGAAGGTCTGAACAAGTCTTTTCGTAAAAAACAAGCGGTTCGGGATGTCAGCTTTTCTATGGCGCAGGGAGAGGTCGTCGGATTGCTTGGACCGAACGGAGCTGGAAAAACGACGAGCTTTTATATGATTGTCGGCTTCTATGTACCTAACTCCGGCGGCATCTACCTCGACGACCGACGTATTACGGACTTGCCGATGTATAAGCGTGCCCGTATCGGCATATCCTATCTTCCGCAGGAAGCTTCCGTATTCCGTAAGCTTTCCGTAGAACAAAACATCGATGCTATTTTAGAAACGCGAAAAGATTTAAGCTTTGCGCAACGAAAAGAAAAACTTGATTCACTATTGGAAGAATTCGGAATCGCTGCCAATAGGAAACAACCTGCTTATACTCTTTCAGGCGGGGAACGCAGACGTACCGAAATTGCACGGGCGCTGGCTATCGAACCTAAGTTTTTATTGCTTGACGAACCGTTTGCCGGTATTGATCCTATTGCCGTGCACGATATAAAGCTTATTATCAGATTGCTTGCTCGGCAAAATATCGGGGTGCTTATTACCGACCACAATGTCCGCGACACCTTGGAAATTACCGATCGCGCCTATATTATCAATAAAGGCGAAATTGTCGAGCAAGGGCCTCGAGAGAAGATATTGGAATCCGAGATTGCACGGAAAGTGTATCTCGGCGAAGAATTTAGAATGTAACGAATTTTTCCTTACACACCAACTTGATGGGGCAATGGTCGGAACCCAATACATCGGATTTAATCGATGATTCGCAGATGCTCGGTAAAAAGGCGTTGTCCACACAGTGGTAGTCTATTCTCCATCCGATGTTCTTCTCACGGGCATGGAAACGATAGCTCCACCACGTATACTGTTGGGGTTCCGCGCAAAAATGCCGGAAGGTGTCGGTGTACCCCGCTTGCATAAAAGTATCCATCCATGCCCGCTCTTCGGGCAGGTAGCCGGGGTTTTGTTCATTCGCTTTCGGATTGGCAAGATCTATGGGTTTATGAGCGATGTTGTAGTCTCCGCAGAGTATGAGGTGCCTGCCTTCTTTTTGCAGTGCATTACAAAATTCAAGCATTGCTGCACAAAAATCGAGCTTATAGCCGAGCCGTGCACCGCCCTCTTGAGAGTTGGGAAAATATGCGGAAATAACCGATACCGTGTCAAAATCGGCAACAATTACTCGTCCTTCATCGTCAAAGGCGGCGATATTCATCGTACGGATATTGAGCGGTTCCTTTTTGCAAAAGAGCGCAGTTCCCGAATAGCCGGGTTTTTTAGCGGCCTGCCAATATGTTTTATAGACTCCCTCTTTCCAAACAGGGGTGATCAGTTCGGAAGGGAGCTGCTCTTTACGAGCTTTTGTTTCCTGTAAGCAGAGCACATCGGGCTCTTCGGTATAAAGCCAGTCTAAAAAACCTTTTTTTTGAGCAGCTCTAATGCCGTTTACGTTCCATGAAATAATAGAAGTCATATTCGGTATATGCCATAAAATCGTAAAATATGCAATGCCGGTACTCTCTCTAGCTATAATTAGGAAAATACGATACAATTACTCCAGCTCTTATTTCAATTTTTTTCTAACTACATGGGAGATTATATGAAAATACGAACATCAGTTAATTTGTACT
>CAUPUT010000110.1:0-5566 GCA_963514615.1 uncultured Treponema sp. | reverse complement strand
GATGCAGGATGCCGATTATCAGCTGTACTCCGACAGCGTCATCAATGAGCTGCTGTTGGGACGGGAACCGTCTCAAAGCGTAAAAGAACGTGCGGAAAAAGCGCTTGAGCTGTTCCGCTTGCAGGCAGTACGGAACCGGCATCCTGCATCGCTCTCCGGCGGAGAAAAGCAGCGGGTAGTAATTGCCGCGGCGTATTGTTCGGAAGCACAGCTCTTTGTGTTCGATGAGCCGACCAGCGGTATGGACGGCGAAGGTCTTTTAAGTATGGTGCAGTGGGTTGATATGCTTGCACAAGCGGGAAAAACCGTTGTCATTATTACCCATGATGAGCTGCTAAGTGAAATGGCTTGTGATTATAGGATAAGGATGAAGGCTGCCGTAGCTATTTCTTAAAGATCGTCCGCGCAGCTTTTACGGCAGAAAGAGCCGCAGCAGTAGAAACGTCAACACCGGATCCGGCTGTAAAATTACCGGCAGCGGCAAAAATAGAGCCGGATACAGTGCGATCTGCTTTATGTGTGTCGAATGTAACGTATTTATCTATTTCTATCTTGCCTATAGTATAAAATCTACTTAATCTGTAACTATTGCTGCTAGATACGGTTGATAGCGTATCAGAGTTCTTTTAACAATCGGATGTTTTAAAGATGTTTACTTTATAGAGATTTCTGAGGATGTCCCAAAAGTTAGTTACTTTCGGAACATCCCCGATGAATTTAAAATTAAGTCTTTATACAGCAATGACTTAATTTTAAACATCGCATCTAAAGCTTAAGGAAGCTGTCCAAAAACTGTTTCGCAATCCGCTTTAGCGGATATAATGAATAATTTCCTTACAGAAAAAGCCGATAGGCTTTCAGTTTTTAGACAGCCCCATGATAAGCGCATTCTGCGAGTGCAAAAAAGGAGGAAATATGGTGACAGTTAATGAAATTCAAAAGGCTTTGGACGGTATTCGTCCTCATTTGCAGGCTGATGGAGGTGATGTTGAATTCGTCTCATTATCTGATGACGGCATTGTTTCCGTTCGATTAAAGGGTGCATGCGGTTCCTGCCCGATGGCTTTGATGACATTAAAATCCGGAATCGAAGCGCAATTAAAAGAAAACTATCCCGAAATAAAAAAAGTTGTTTCCGTTTAATATTCGCATATCAGTCAACTTGATATATTCAAGTTTTCGGGATGTTGTGCCGATAAAATAATGGGTGTTTCTACAATAGCCCTCTGTGTCTTAATTTAAATTACTATAAAAGTTGCAGCATGCCGGTACTTTCTGTAGGTTTCCGGAAAAGCTTCCGTATTAACCGGGGGCTTATTTATTTTACAGCAAGGAACTTCTATGAAAAAGCTACTGCTCTGTGTTTGTGTGTATGCCTTTTTAACTTCATTTCTATCTGCAGGCGGCAAAGTTGAGACTCGTACCGTCGGAAATCCTGAAAGTTGGGAAGAATCTTTTGATCTTACCGAAAAAAAACAAGGTAAGTACAATGTATTCGTTACAGCCGAAGATTCGGCGGGTAATATCGGAGAAGCGGGACCTTTCAATATGTATATCGATCCCCGTTCCGATTTACCTGTTGTGTCTATCACAAACCCACTTAAGAATATGAATGTAATGGGGACTTTCAACGCTTCCGGAACATGTTTTGATGACGATGGAGTCGACTATATTGAAGTAGCATTAGACGACAACGAACCTGTTCGTGCAAAAGGTACGCAATTCTGGACACAAACCTTTACCACGGCAAATCTGCAAGAAGGGATTCATCGTATTACAGCATGGGGCACCGATATTAACGGATTGAGGGGGACCGGTGTTTCAGTGCAGTTCAATTTAAATCTGAATACGCCCGAAACTATTGTAACGAGCATGGAGGACGGCGCCTTAATTTCCGGTAAACAGGTAATTGAAGGTATTGTACGGGATGGTAACGGCGTAAGCAAGCTTTTCTATTCGCTTGATGCCGGGCAGACATATACGTTGCTTTCACTTAAATATGACAAAAAGGCAAATGTTTCTTCTTTTAAATTCAATCTTGATACACGTAAAATGCCGGAGGGGCCGACCGTTTGTTGGTTTAAGGCCGTTGATAAATTAGGTGCGGAAGGTGTTTCTACATTTCTCTTTTTTATTGATAATACTGCTCCGGTTGTGGATTTCTTTTATCCGTCTTCTTCTGATGCGGTCGGTAGTGTGTTCGGAGTAGGCGGTTCCGCAACCGATACGGTCGACCTTGAATCTCTATCATGGCGAATGGGAAACCAAGCGGGCGCTTTTGAATTAGTAAAAGGAAATCCGTATTGGGTACAAGAATTCGATGTAAGCAGCTCTTCAAATAAAACCGAAACGGTGGAAATTACCGCTAAAGACGTTGCCGGGAATGTTACCACGGTAAAACGAACGATCAAGATTGATAAGTCATTGGATGCTCCGCGCATTACGATAGCGCAGCCGGTTGCCGGCAGTGTTGCCGACAACGGTATCTATCTTGCCGGTTCCGTCGAAAGTGTCTCCGGGGTTTCAGAGATACGGTATAAAATCGATAAAGAAGAAGAAAAAGTCGTTCCTGTCAGTATGAGCGCTTTCGGTGTCCCCATTACCGATATTTCAGGAGGTACGCATACGCTTTCGGTATATGCCGTTAATCCTCAAGGAGTAAAAGGAAATTCCGAAACGGTATCTTTCTCGGTAATGGGGACGAAGCCCGTTATCGGGCTTGACGGAACCGGCGGGGTTGTACAGTCGATAGCCCCCGGTACCCGTGCTTCTGCTGCAATAAATGTCAGTGCAGGGGCGGGATTGGACTCCGTTTCATATAGTATCGCCGATAATGCCGAAATTTCCGTTCCCTTAAAAAAAGGTGCGGCAAATACGCTTATCCGTATTCCGGTTGATTCTTCTTTTTCCGGTAAGGTTACTCCCGTTACGGTACATACTGTCGATATCTACGGTCGGTCGGTTTCTCAAACTATTTTAATAGATTCGCAAGCAGCTGTAGAAGAAGAGGCCTTTATATGGGCAAAAGGTGATACATTGGCGAACGGGACTTTTATTTTACCCGCTCACAATACATTAACCGGTGTGTATAGCCCTGTCGGTGAGGCGGAAATCGCTTCCGTAGAATTAGTCGGCTCAACAATACCGTGTGAGCTGTCTTTTTCCGGACATATTATTACATTGACTGTTCCTGAAGAAGGGCTTTACAAAAACGTACGGATTGCCGTTACCGATACCGAAGGTCGTACCTTTACCTCTTCCGGTATTGATATTCTTGTTGATAAGACCGCTCCGGTAATTAGGCTTGCTCTTTCCGATGAACCGCGATTTATAAAAGGAACATTGGAGTTAACCGGCTCAATTTCCGATACATCTTCATTACAATCAATAACATACACGGTCGGTGATTCTGAAGCGCTGCCTCTTTCTTCCGCTGCATTTTCCCGGAAAATTGCACTTGAAAACTATCCCGACGGAGTTGTGGTGGTTGGTGTGCATGCCGTCGATGCGCTTGGGCAAAAAAGCTCCGTGTACCGAACATTCTATAAAAATTCACAAGGACCGCAGGTATCCCTGCTTCTTCCGCGTGAAGGAGATAAGGTAAACGGTTCTATTTTGGTTGCCTTTAAACCGGATAACTATTCTCTATTAGAAAAAGCCGAATATAAACCGGAAGGAGCTGATCGGTCGTGGGAACCGATGGATATTTCTCCTCTTCCCCATAGAATTATCGGTACTGCATCCGCCCCAATCGGCAAAGGAATGCAATTCAGGTTTACCGATAAAGCAGGAAATGTTTCAACGTATAACGATTATGCTTTTGAGGTCGACACCGAATCGGATAAGCCGGTGATTGAAGTTCATTTACCGGTGGAAGATGCCGTTATCGTAAAAGACTTTGTGCTTTCCGGTATCGTATATGACGATGACGGGGTTTCTAAAGTTTTTTATCGGATTGATAACGGTGCGGTAAAATCGCTGGATGTAACAAATACTTTTTCGGTTCCGTTTGCATTGACCGATTTTACCGATAATGAGCATACGGTTTCAATTTATGCCGAAGATATTTACGGTGTTAAGAGCAATGTGTTTACACGGAAAGTCAGAGTGTCGCTTGCTTCTCCGACAGTTGAAGTTCGAACTCCTGCAAGTACGGCAATGGTAAAAGACCTTATTTCCATTACAGGTGTCGCGAGTGATAAAAACGGTATTAAATCCGTTGAAGTTTCAGTTGATAATGGAAATACGTATTCTAAGGCCAAAGGTGGAGAAAACTGGCGATATGATTTTAATACATACGTTATTGCCGATGGAACTCATGTAGTATTCATAAAGGCAGTGGATCAATACGGTGAAGAATCGCTGGCTTCTACTTTGGTTAATATTGATAATACGGCTCCCAAGCTTAAGTTTGAATATCCTATCCCCGGTGGGAAGTATGACAATGAAATCTTTGTGTCCGGTCAGGTATACGATGAAATCGCTTTAAAAGAAGTCGTTATCCATATAAAAGGTTTACAAGGCCAGTCGGTTCCGGCAAAGTTTTTAAACATGGTACTGGAACCTAAGCTTATCGCTGCTAAAACTATTAATGTTGCAGATTTGCCCGAAGGTTCATATAACTTGGAGATTGTCGGTTCGGACGAAGCCGGAAATATTACCAATATTGCCCGGAATTTTACAATTGACCGAAGCAACGATGAAGGAAAGATCGATCTTCTGGCTCCGCTTACGGGGGAGACATTGACCGGCGAATTTAACATATATGGAAAAGTTTCCAGTACGATTCATCCTGATTCGGTTACCTTATATATCGATGGGGCGGAGCACGGTACCGCTACCATTTCACCGACAGGTTATTTTAGTTTTAGAATAACACCTGAAGGTATGGCAGAAGGACAGCATGCAATATCGGTTAGAACGGAAATTGTAAAAAACAAGTCGGCAAATTCCACTGTGCATACGATCACCTATAAACCTACAGGTCCGTGGATAACGATTGATAATTTTGCGATGGGTGATTTTGCAGTTGATCGGCCGTATCTGAGAGGAAAAGCCGGATATGTCTTATCTGAAGAAGAAACACTTTTGCTCAAGGATAAATCTACGGCGCCCGGTATTAGGCAAGCAATTGCGGCAAAGAAATTAGCTGCAGTAGAAATCAGCTTTAATAACGGTAGAACATTTATACCGCTCGGTTCAAAAGCAAACTGGAAATACCGACTTGAAACCGGTGATATGGCAGAAGGCGAGCATTTCTTGCTTGTGCGTGCCAGAATGGCGAACGACGAAACTGCTGTTTGCCGTATGATTGTAAGCATTGATAAAACAGCGCCGGAGATTACCTTGATAACGCCTGATGAAGGCGGAACATATAATCAATCTTTGGGGTATGCAGGTTTGGCAACCGATGATATTGCGGTTACAAATGTTACGCTTGCTTTGCGGAAGGGCGATAAATTCCTCTACGGTGTACCCTCAATTGTTCAGGGATTGCATTTTGATATCGGTTTTTGGGGTTCAACGCTGTGGAATATGGGCGTCGGATTAAGCTTCTTTAACAACA
>CAUPUT010000109.1:0-5613 GCA_963514615.1 uncultured Treponema sp. | reverse complement strand
TTGGTAAATCCGTGAATGGTTTTGAGTGCGGCAAGCGGGCCGATAACCGAAATAGCCGATAATGTTAAAAAGGCGCACAACAGTATCCACAAAACCGGCGGCGTAAGAAAGGGCATTTTAAGGCCGGCGATAATTGCCTGATTAAACAAGAGGACAATTAAGCAGGACAGACCCGTCCCAATTCCCGCACCTGATGCACTGATGATAAACGCTTCGGCAGAAGCAAGCTGCGCAAGTTTTTTCTTTGTACCGCCGATAATCCGCAGCATTCCGAATTCTTCTTTCCGCTCATGGAATATCGAAGAAAACGACACCGCAAGTACAATGAACGACAACAGCCAGAGCAGCGCAAGCAGCACATAAATATACACATTGAGGTTTGCGATACTTGCGGAAATATTGGTCATCATCCGCTTGGAAATAAGAGGATAAATCTGTTCGCCTTCAAACTCACTAAGGATGAGCTGAGCGACTGTTTTGACATCGGCATTCGGTTTTATCCGCACCATAACGCTGGAGATAAGATCCTCGTCCTGTGCAACCGGATGTTCCATAATCCGCTCATATTCTTTTGCAAGCCGCTTTGCATTTTCAATCGTCATAAACACGGAGTTGTCAAAGCCCATACCGGTTTTCGCGAGCCGCCCCGTAATTACAAAAGGCTGATTAAAGAACTTAACCTCGGAATGCGTATCCCCGACAATGTTACTGCCCACGACAATCTGGTTATCGGTAAGCGGTAACCGAATCTGTCTTTCGAGCCACGGCTTGATATTAAAATCGGAATCAAAGTCAATGCCGATTACCTGCAACGGAAACGAACAGCATCCGGCGGAAAGGGTTGCGATAAAAAGCTGCGGAGAAGCGAGATCAACACCTTCAATCTTTTTCAGGCGGTCTACAACCTCGGACTTAAAGTAAAAGCTGTTCGGTTCACCGCGAAGCAGTGCGCTTTCGATTTTTGAATCATAGCCCTGCGGTACGACAATGATGTCTGCACCCAGCCGGTTTGACAGCGACTGCATTCCGCCGTTCAGACTCCTGACCAAAAAGCTGCCTGCAAAAAGACTGAACGCCAACACCGCGGTAAGCACAATCAAACTCACCGTCCTAAACGGCTTGCGTTTAAGGTTCTGTTTCGCAAGTTCGATAACCGTTAATTTTTTGACCGGTTCGGAAGCTGCCATCGTTACTACTCCGCCTTTGCCTGTTTAAGCGCAATACCAACTACGTTCTCAAACAGTTCATAAGATACGGTCGCGCCGGCAATCGCATCCACTTTATCAAGCTGCTGCGTTTCAACCAGTTTCGGACCATACTTTTCGGCATTCTTAATTGCGTTCTGCGCAATTTTGTATAAACCGGCATTCTTAATCACTCCGTCGGTTTTGCCGTAGTCCTCGCCTTTCAGCGTTCCGTCTTTCTCGTAGGACAGAAATTCACAGTCGGTAATTTTACCGTCTTTAATGGTTATCGTTACCTCCGCACTTCCGCCCCAATCGTCTTTAATACCGGAAACCGCTTTGTAAACGCCATCCTTATACCGTACCGTAGGTTGTACAGCTTGTGTCGATTGTCCGACCTGCTGCGCAGTCCCTTCATTTTTACTACACCCTGCGAAGCAAAACGCCGCAAGTGCCAATGTAATTGTGAATATACGCAAAGTTGTTTTTTCCATTTTCCGCTCCTTGGTGATTTACGTATGGATCAGTTTTATTATAAATTCCGCACTACATTATCTCTATAGATATTTAATCATAAATGTAGCAACTACTCCGGCAATGAGTACAATTACACATTACCAATTAATATATTACACTATAGTACGTTTTCTTGAAGATTTCAACTTTCCGATGTTCTATGCATCCGCCCTCAGCCAATCCGCTATATCAACAATACGGACACCTTCATATTGATACGGTTCATGCCGTGTCCGCGCAATGATCATCTTAGGGTAGGCGTCTTTTATTTGAAAAAGCGGAGCCGTTTCCCGTTCAAATGTTTGCTTATATGTAATATCATCGCTGACTTGAATATACACTTTTTCATCATGCCGGATTGCAACAAAGTCAATTTCTTTTTTATAGAGTACTCCAGTATAGACTTCATAACCGCGTCGCAGCAATTCTATCGCAACAATGTTTTCGTACATGCGCCCAAAGTCGAGGTTCTTTGTTCCGAGCTTTGCATATCTGAACGCATGGTCGCAAAGATAGTATTTGTCTTGACTTGCAAGATATTTTTTACCGCGAATATCATACCGGCGGACTTTATAGAATGCGTAGGCATTCGTAAGATACTGTAAGTATGATCCGATAGATTTGTCATTCGTCTTTTCTTTATACGAGGTAAGAGTGTCTGCTAAACTCCTCGTAGAAACTTCGGATGAAATGTTATCCATCAGAAAATTCGCAAGCTTTTCCAATAATCCCGGATTTCTGATTTTATACTTTTGTCGTATATCCCGAACAATTAGCGTTTCAAAGACACTCGTAATATACGTATATTTTTCTTTTTCTTGTTGATACAGATAGCTGCCTGACATACCGCCTTGCCGTACAAATGCATCGAACGCTGCATAGATATCATTTTGTTCATCATCAAAATAGGCAAGAAATTCATTAAACGAAAATGGCAAAACATGAATTTCAAATGTTCTACCCGTAAAGAGGGTTGCTAAATCACTTGAGAGCAAAAAAGCATTTGAACCGGTAATATAAATACGATATTTTTCGCTTGTATGCAGAGCGTTTATCGCCTTTTCAAAGCCGCGGCACATTTGCACTTCGTCAATAAAAAGAAAATTTTCTTTTTCCACCATAAAATGCTCTTCGATAAAATGATATAGAGCATGATACTCCGCAAGAGGTTCCGTCTCTAAGGCATTAAAATTAATTCTGATAATGTTAGCATTTTGAATATGCGCTGTTACATATTCGATAAACGATTCAAGGAGCTTTGATTTACCTGCACGACGAACACCAGTGATCACTTTTATATCCGGTGTTTGTACGGTTTGAATGAGCTGTGTTAAATACGAAAGTCTCGGAATAATTTTCATAGTTACAGTATAGCTTTTCTATTTCGCAAAATCAATATTTTTTCAATTTTGCGAAATAGAAAACTGTCAGTACGCATTTAGAACCTTTCCGGTACGTTTACCCTGCACATATTATTTTTGCAGCACAGGCCGTGTTCTGCTCATCTTTTCGATGCGCGCGATTTTTCCGTGCTCAAGTACAACCATCCGCTCCGCCTGATCGGCAACCTCGGGGTCATGGGTAACGACGATAATGGTACTGCCGGTATTGTGCAGCTTTTCAAAAATCTCCATAACCAAAAGTTCATTTTTTTCATCGAGGTTGCCGGTCGGTTCGTCCGCAAGCAGGAGCTTGGGGTGATTGATGAGCGCGCGGGCAATACACACGCGCTGCTGCTCTCCGCCCGACAGCTGATTGGGTAAGTGCTTTGCCCGCTCCTTTAAGCCGACGCTCGCAAGCGCTTCCATCGCCTCTTCTTCGTCGGGCATACTGTGGTAGTACTGCGCCATCATCACGTTTTCAAGCGCGGTAAGATAGTTGACGAGGTGGAATTGCTGAAAGACCAAGCCGATGGTATCCCGCCGTACAACCGTTAATTCCTTTGAGGACAATTTTGAAATATCCTGCCCCGCCAAATCAATCTTGCCGAGTGACGGTTTATCCATACAACCGATGATGTTCATCAGCGTCGTCTTACCGGAACCGGACGGCCCCATAATGGAAAGCCACTCGCCTTCTTCTACGTTTAAGTTTATGTTGTCTAAGGCTTTTAAGTCGCCGTAAATCTTTGAAATTCCGCTCAATGTTAAAATATCCATATAATCCTCCTTTTCTACTCCCCGCGTAAAACCAAAGCGGGGTCGATGTCTACCGTGGCGCGTACCGGGAATAAACAGGAAACAATCGTGATGATAATCGAGGCGATGACCGTAAACGGCGCAAGCTGCACCGGAAACGAAACCTCACGGGCGAATACGCTGATACTCACGTTGTCCGCAAACACATAGCCTAATACCACGCCCAAGATACCGCCGATCAAACCGAGCATCACCGCTTCGCCCATAAAGTCTTTCACAACGCTGCTGTTCGAAGCACCGAGCGCTTTTTTCAAACCGATTTCTTTTCTGCGTTCTGCGACAACCGCCATCATCGTCGTCGTTACGCAAATCATCGTTAAGAACAACACGATGATAGTAACAATCCACACGAGGGCTTGCAGCTTGCTTAAAACCACATCCTGAGATTCCGTTACGCGTTTTACAAGCCGCGGCGTAATACCGCTCACCTGCTTCGACACCATATCGGCTATCGATTTAAGGTACTCCTGATTGCCGTCGATGCTGCATTCAATAACATCAAACCGATCATCATACCCGATAATACCTTTGATATCCTCAAGGCTCATAAAGATAAATTCTTCTTCTACGCCGCCGGTGGTAACAATGCCCGACACCGTACATTCGTTGACGGTAACATCGCCGTTCAGCTTCGGCGTATTGACGATAAAGGTATCGCCGACCGACAACTCGATGTTACGGCTTATTTCGTGCCCTATCAGCACTTCCTTTTTATTGTGCGGCCAGTCCCCGCGGATAAGCCAATACGGACTGTTATTCCGTGCATTTTCCAAATCCGTCGCGGCAATCATATACGGCTGTTCGTTTACCTTCGCCGACTGATAGATATACGGCGCAAAACCGACCAACTTTTCAGAATCGATCACTTGCTTAATAGCGCCGATTTGCTCCTGCGTAATCTTGGATTCGCTTTCCGCCGGAAGGAATATCACATTTGCGCCGTATGAGCGGAATACCGTCCCCATCTGACGCGGAATATCATAGTAAATAGTCAGTAAGCCCGACAGCACCGTAGAACCGATTGCGATTGCCAACAACGCGACAAGCATCCGCGATCGGCGGCGTATCAGCGAGCTTGTAATCATCTTTAAATACATTCTGTTTCTTGTCATAGCGCTTCACTCCCGTATCCGCTCTTGCCGCTTTCGGCGTGCATTTTATTTTCCATGCAGCACCTCCGTAGGATTGAGTTTAAGCAAATACCGTACCGAAGGTAAACTACCGAGCAGGGTAATAAGGAAGATGATAAGCACGACAATCGGAATCACCATCGGCGCGGGAGGAATAGCCGAACCGAATACACTCCGTCCGATAATCTGCGTTAAACCCAATCCGGCAAAGTAGCCGATTGTTCCGCCGATTAATCCGATAATCATAATCTCCGTCAATACCGATACGGTAACCGCCGTATTACTCGCGCCGATTGCTTTTTTTAAACCGATTTCCGCGCGTCTGTCCATCACGCTTGCCGTTACGAGGTTGGAAATTCCCAATGCGGAAGCGAGCAAACTTAACACCGTTATTAAAAGCATTAGCAGCGTGGTCTTATTTAAAATCGCTCCTTCGGATTCGGCAACCTGCCGCACCGGTTTTGCAACGGCATCGGTAATCACTTCCTGAATCTGGTAGCAGATGCTGCTGACATACGCGGTGCAGTACCATACCTCCATCTCTTTGATGGTTAAGCTTAAAGGGTTCCGCGCGGCCTTTCGTGC
>CAUPUT010000108.1:0-5636 GCA_963514615.1 uncultured Treponema sp. | reverse complement strand
AGAAAATGAGTTTAGGAGATAATTTTAGGAAGCCTGCGGGCTTTATCGGTAAGCTGATTGTCGCGGGAATGAATTCAGGACATACACGCATGGCGGAATGGGGCTTTTCGCATTTGGATGGAAAAATTTTAGGCAGCGCCCTTGATATCGGATGCGGCGGTGGCGCAAATGTCAAACGATTGCTTGAGCGCGGCTGCGAAGAGGTAACCGGCATTGATTATTCCGATGTCTGTGTTGCGCAATCGACGAAATGCAATAAGGCGTATATCGAACGGGGAACCTGCCGCATACTGCAAGCAAGTGTTTCTTCCATGCCGTTTGAAAACGATTCATTCGATATTGCGACGGCATTTGAAACGGTTTATTTTTGGCCGGAAATAGAAACAGCGTTTAAAGAAGTGTTCCGCGTGCTCAAAAAAGGAGCACACTTTTTTATCTGCAACGAAGTAGACGGGCTTCATAAAGGCGATGAAAAATGGCCGAAAAGAATCAGCGGTATGAAAATCTATACCGGTGAACAGTTGAGTGCACTGCTGACTTCGGCAGGTTTTACCGGTATACAAACCGACTCGCTTTTTGCAAAAAGGTATCTGTGTGTAACGGCGCGGAAAGGGGAAATAATTAATAATGGATAATTTTTGAAAAGGCTCCGGAAGTGCATATATAAATTATTGATTATGCATATAATTCAATGCTATGATATGCCTGTATGGAGGATGTTTATGAGAACGACGCTTGATCTGTCCGCTCCTTTGCTCGAAGAGGCAATGGCGTTGACAAAAATTCGGACAAAAACAGAGGTTATCACACGTGCGCTTGAAAATTTGATCCAAAAAGAGAAAGTGCAGCAGCTAAAAAATTACTACGGAAAAATTGATTTGGATATCGATTTAGATGCACTGAGAAAAAGGACATAAGATGGTACTGGTGGATACCTCCGTTTGGATAGAATATTTTAAGGGAACCGGACGTGCAGCTGAGCTTAATGAGCTCATCAATAACAACGCGCTTTGTATCAATAATCTTGTGCTGGCAGAGCTGCTTCCTTCAATTAATCTGAAAAAAGAATCTAAATTGAAGCGGCTCCTGTTTACGGTTACTCAAATAGATATCGAAATAGACTGGGACGAGATTATCGATATGCAAACTAAAAATCTATTAAACGGTATAAATAAAGTCGGTATTCCCGATCTCATAATTGCTCAAAATGCGATTAATAATAATCTTTTTTTGTTTTCATTTGATAAACATTTCAGCCTGATGAGTGATTTGTTTAGGCTTAAAATGTTTACGGACGGGAAGAACTCAACATAATTGGTAATTGGTAATGTTTGAAACTTCACCAATTAACCATTACACATTACCAATTGAAATTACCAATTAAATGAAGGAGGAATTATGTTACAAAGATTTTTTGCGTTATCCGATGCGGGGACGCGGAATTTACGTTTGTCGATTACGCTCGGGGTTATTATCAATTTGTTTGTGATGGTGCCGCTGGGACTTTCGCTGTATGTGCTGCAGTATTTTTTGGCGCGCATTATACAGCAAGGTTTTAAAGCCCCGAATGCGTGGGCGGTAGTAGCAGCCGGAGCGGCGTTTATAGCCGTGCTGTTTATCCTCGAAAAATTAAAGTATGGCAGGACGTATAACGGCGCGTATGAAGAAGCGGCGAATGTACGTATTTCGCTTGCCGAATCGCTTCGGAAGCTGCCGCTGTCGTATTTCGGCAGGCAGGATTTATCGTATTTAACCTCGACGCTTTTAAACGATGTTACAACGATTGAACAAGCGTTTTCTAATGTCGTGCCGGAAATGTTCGGCGGTATTATTTCGATTTTAATTGCGGCGGCTCTTTTAGCGTTTTTGGATTGGCGGATGACTATTGCGTTGTTTGTTTGTGCCTTTGCAGGATTTTTTATTGTTGTCGGCTGCCGGAAGCTGTCGGAAAAAAAGATGAAAAGTGTCATCGTACGGAAGGATGGAATATACGATTCGCTGCAGCAGATGATAGACAATATCAAGGTGTTGAAATCTTCCGATAAAAAATATTTGTATGTGCAAAAGCTCAAAGACGATATTACCGAAACGACGAGCGTTTCGCTCAAATCGGAAGCTGCGATCGGAGCACTTATGTTCGGTGTGGCCGCGTTGATCCGGTTCGGCTTTCCGCTCGTCATTTCGTATGGAGCGTACTTGCTGTCGCAGGGGCAAATCGAACTGTTGACCTATATCGTTTTTTTGTTGGTCTCATGCCGTATCTTCGATCCGTTGACGACAGTGTTTATGCTGCTTGCCGAATTCTTTTATACACTGATTGCCGTCGAGCGGAAGCAAGCGATTGTCAATTATCCCAAGCAAACAGGAAGCGAAACTTTTAAGCCGAATGGGTATGATATTTGTTACGATAATGTGTCGTTTTCGTATAATGAACCGAGCGGCAAAGGTGTGAGTGACATCGGTGGAAACGCTGCCGATAATTCAAATAATGCAGGTAGCACCGCAAACGATACCGGAGAAAACACGGTAAGCGGCATCAGCTTTACTGCAAAGCAGGGCGAAATTACCGCGCTCGTGGGACACTCCGGCTGCGGGAAATCCACTATTGCGCGATTGGCTGCGCGCTTTTGGGATACGTCATCGGGTACGGTCAGCATCGGCGGTGTTGATGTTTCCACGGTAGAACCGGAAACCCTGCTTGGTGCATTTTCGATTGTATTCCAAGACGTGGTGCTCTTTAATGACACCGTGTACAACAATATTTTAATCGGCAACCGGAATGCGACAAGGGAGCAAGTGCTCGCTGCCGCAAAAGCCGCGCAGTGCGAATCGTTTATCGAAAAACTGCCGCAGGGCTACGATACGGAAATCGGCGAAAACGGCTATACCCTTTCCGGCGGAGAACGCCAGCGGCTTTCCATCGCCCGCGCTCTCCTCAAGGACGCACCGATCATCCTCTTGGATGAAGCAACCGCAGCCCTCGATCCGGAAAACGAAACGCTCATTCAGCACGCCATCGGTACACTTATAAAAGGTAAAACCGTTATCGTCATTGCGCACCGCCTCCGCACCGTAGAAAACGCCGATAAGATTATCGTGCTCAACAAAGGCATCATTGCCGAAACCGGTACCCACGCCGAGCTGATGGAAAAAGATGGTATTTATCGAGAGATGTATCGATTACAGAGAGAAAGCGACCAGTGGTCGGCGTAAATAGAAGGGCATCTACTTCGTTGCATCATCAAAAGTGTACATCCGTGTACACTTTTTCCCGACATACATCCGTGTATGTCGGGAAAAGACGAGTTTTGTGTGTGCACAAAACTCGCTGCTGATTAGTACACTGTCCCTCCATGGACGCATTGATGGCGAGTTTTTGCGGAGCAAAAACGTTGCCGTTGCGTGGAACCACGGACATCCTCGCCCAAGAATGTACATCCGTGTACATTCTTGGGCTACGAGTTCGCAAGCGAACTCGCTACTGCTTATAACCACGGACATCCCTGTCCGTTCTGAAACTACAAAAAACACCCGGAGGCGTACTTTTTGTACGTTGAGGATTTTCAGTAGCGGCACGGATGCCGCTGGTTATATCAGAAGCGATGTTTCAGCGGTGCTGAAACTCGCTGCCAAAAGTGTACAAGGATGTACACTTTTGGCAATGCAACGCAGATGCGTCGTATATTTCAAAAGGCCTTCCAGGACATCTCTTTGTCCATCGGATACATCGGGCTCGGCAAGTATTTATAATGCAAACGAGAGAACACTTCATTGGTACTGCCGTCGGTGAGCACGAGCATCGAGCGTTTGGCAATGGCACGGATTTCCGGTTCAAGGTATCCGAGCTTGACGACGATGACCTTGCGTTCCGTAGGTTCAACGCCGAGCGCCCGCATCATTTCGGGGTCATAGCAGCCGACATGTTTTGAAGTTACAACGACATCGACGCCGCAGACATCCAAGAGTGTCATATCGCTGTTCTGTGCCTCTGCCCATGCCTTGCATAGTTTTTTTACCGTCGCTTTTACCTGAATGGGTGAACTCTTTTCCTTGTCGAAGGCGGCGCCGAGCGTCCCCGCTACAACGTTTCCTTCTCCGGCTTTAAAGGCGGCTGCGACTAAGGCGGGGTCGTAAAAAGCCTGATAACACAGCGGCGGGTTTAACGAGGTTAAGAAGGGATCGGCAAGGATCGCCTTTAAGAAGTTGGTTACATCCTGCGAAGAACCGGCGGTCGGATTGTCGCCTGAGTCGGAGAGCACTACCGGATACACGCTTGCTTCAACACTGGAACGTGCATGGACAAGGGCGTCGGCGGGTTCGCGGGTCTCGTTGTAAAAGCCGAATTCTTTTCTGGTATCCCAGAACAACTGCGCAAGCTCCCGCGCCTTTTCGGTTGCAAGCTGCTTATCTCCGTCGGTTACCACCATCGCCGTAACGCCGTTGTCGGCAGTATCAGCCCACGGAAAGCCGAGCAGATACGAGGCTGCCATAATGTGCGGCTGCTTTTCATATTCGCGCAACGTTGCCGTTAGCTTTTTCATCGGCTCAACACTGGTCTCCGATTGTTCACCTGCAATAAGGAACGGAATCTTGACCGCCGACATAACCGGTCTAATGCCCTTTTCCAGCGTCTCGATAGTCATCCGCGCCGCATGAATGCCGATTTCATAGGTGTCCGTATGCGGGGCGCACTTATATCCTACATAGCCGTCTACATAGTCGAGCATCCGCTGCGAAATCGTTGCGTGCATATCAAGCGATGACAAAATAGGAATGTCGGGGCAGATTTTACGGATATCTTCCAGTAAATCGCCTTCCGCCTCGCCGATTTCGCGCACCCGCATCGAACCGTGCAGGGAAAGACACAGCGCATCCAGCGGCAGCGCATCCTTAATCGCCTGCAAGAATTCCTGTTTTAACGAAAGGTAGTAGTCTTTGTCCCATTCGCCGTTCGGAACCGCCCGTGCAATAAGCGCCGGAATAACCTCGTACCCCGCTTCTTTCAGCGTTGCAATCGAACCGAAAACGGAACTTTGTCCCTTTCCCTCTAAAAGATCCTTTCCCCGTAATACCCAAATATCATCGGGTCCGGTGGTAATCGGATTAAAAGTATCGGACTCATGGTGCATACCGCCCACAAGCACCCGCTTTTTTCTATTCATTTAAAAACTCCTTCGATATGAACAAATACAAATCCCCAGCAGCGCTCCATAATGGAAAAAACATTGAGAACCTCTAAAACCGTCCAGATTTTTAAAGATATCCGATACGGCATCATCGGAAAGGAGATACCGCTATTCCTTTAAAGCCCCTTCTCCAAAGCCCTTAATCAGCTGTGCGTGGAAGACAATATAGAATACAATCATCGGAAGTACCCCGATAACAAGGGAGGCATACTGTAAACCGTAGTCGATGTTGAGCCGCCCGGCAAATTGAGTGATTGCAACCGGCAAACTCTTTAGTGCTGCCTTGGTAGTAAAGACGAATACGAATAAAAATTCATTCCAATGATGCAGGAAGGACAAGATAACCATTGTGGCAATAACGGGAACGGAGAGCGGCATAATCATCGTCCAGAATATGTAGCGGTACTTTGCGCCGTCTATTTCCGCCGATTCAATGAGCGCATTGGGAAT
>CAUPUT010000107.1:0-5664 GCA_963514615.1 uncultured Treponema sp. | reverse complement strand
GCAATCTATGCAAAAGATGCATCAACAGTCAACATAGAAAACTGTATCATTACGGGCAACGAAGCAGATACAAACGGCGGCGGCTTAAATGTTGAGGGCACACCTACTACCATCACAAACTGCATCTTTACGGGAAACACCGCAAAGAACGGCGGCGGCATCTATATAATACAGGCTAGCAAGGGCCCTGTGGTAACAATCAGCGGCGGCACTATCGGCGGCACGGGTCCGAATGAGGCAAACAAAGCAACAGGAACAGACTCCGACGGCAACGGCGGCGGCATCTATGTCGGCGAACTTTGTTTCTTGAAGCTGGAAAATAACGGCTCTACCGGCTGCACAATTAAGGGCAACACAGCACAGCGCGGCGGCGGCGTATACGCAAATAAAACAGACGTAAGTATGAAAAAGGACACACAAATTGCGGTAGACAACGATGTGTATTTGGACAATACTTCAAGGATTAGGGTTGTCGGCACCTTGTCAAAGAATCCCGCCGCGCGCATTACAGTACCGAATACGGCCTACAACACGTACACGCAAGTGCTTGACGGCAATGCTGCACTTTTAAACTCGCAACACGCCAAGTTCGCCGTAACGCCGAAAGGCGACGAGTATTGGACAGTGGGAAGCGACGGTCGCTTGACAAAGGATAAAACTGCCATTTTTAACAATATTACGATGGATCAGATAAAAGCCGCAGAATCTTCTATGAATTATAACTGGAATACCCCAATTACCGACCGCAAGGCGAAGTTGACGAACAAACTGGTACTCTATAAAACACATAAAGGTAATTACGGCATTATGTACGTTACCGAAGTAGACAACACAAGCCACAGTGGCAAAGGACATATTAAGTTTAATTCCAAAACCTTTAATCAACACGGCGGGATTCTAAAGGAAGAGACCAATAGAGAGCTAACAGGAGACCAGAGCTTTCAATTCGAGAACGGAGGAGATTATGGTCCAAAGCTTGATTTCACTCTTGACAATGATGGTGATAAGAAGAATTTCAAGCCATTAAACAAAGCTAAGTTTTATATACTACCTAATTAATGGGTAATTGGGAAGGGAAGGAAAGACACTTTTTTCGGATAAAAGAGTCTTTCCTTCCCTTCGACTCTTCCTATCTTCAAAATAACCGCTTAGGTAGATTGCGAACCGGTGCAGCAATCTTCCCTGATAACCCGCCTTTATCTCAAAGACTTTTATGCAAAGCTCTATACCTCGCTCAAAGAGGCAAGCGAAACGGAATATTGGCTGGAGCTTTTACACGAAAGCGGATATGTCGGTGAAGAAGCGTTTTCTGCAATCTACCAAGAAATCGTTAAAATCCTCGTCGCTATAACGAAACACAGGGGGAATGGATAATGGGAAATTGTCGGTTTCCGGCAAATAAAGGAACGTAATAATAGCACGGCAAGAGCTTCTACCATCCTGTGCTTACAGTATCGCCACAATAAAAATAATCTTCTAAATTATTTCTTATACAAGCATCGTTTTTAAGAAGGATGTTCCTATCTGTTTTGTTTACAACTAATACATTCATAGGCAGGCTGTTCTCAAGAACAAGCATATTGTTTGTCTGTGTTTTTTTTTTAGCTCCATTTACGCTAATCAATTCGCAGACACTTTCCTCATAGACTTCAAAAACAACGCGGTTTGAATGTGCGGAGTTACTATAAGGATCGTTACGTTTAAATATTGTATACAACGATTTATCAACTTTTTTTACATTTGTGATAGATACGACTACTCTCCAATCAGATTGGTTATCGGCAATAAACATTGCTGTTTTTTTCCACACCCCGCCAGCGCTAACACCAGCAGCAATAAAACAGCAATCTTTTTCATACAACGCGCCTCATTTGATAGTTAGCGCGAGAAAGGCAGAGACGTAAGGGAGATTATTTTATATTGAGTATCATTGGTAAGAAAATCTGCATAACCCTTTGAAAAACAAAGTCCCTATCAAGCCGCTTGCAACTTGCGATAGTATCTGTTACATCTGATAGTAAGCTAATCGCCCCATCGCTGTTTGCTTGTCGTAGGTATTGATGCAATTTTTCCCGTGCAACATCATCGAAAAACCCCTTTTCACAAAACAGCTCATACGATAACAAAAGATTCCTATACAATTCTGCATATGACGCCTGAAAATCTTCCCATTCAATCCTAAAATGAGGATCATCAAAAGTATCTAATTTTTTTGGTGTGCTTTTGTTTTTTCCGTTTAAATCCTTCAATATTTTATCAACATCAATACTGGTAAGTACATGAAAACGCTTTGACATTCTTGCGTGGAGAATATTGATCAGATCTTTAGTCTTTAAACGTGAAAAAGCAAGCATAGCAGCAACACAATGGACATATTCGTGAACAGATATCGCTTTACGAGCAACCGAGTCTGCCTTTAAATTAGTATTCAACACAATATACAGCGCATAGAAATGTTCTTTTTCGTTGTACTGCCAAATAAACAAGCCTTGGTGATGCTCTTGAGACAGTTTATGACAACATACAATTACGATGCAATTATCCATATTGCGTTGTATAAAGGCTCTATAGTCAGCAGTAAACGCTTGCGTATTACCGGATGTAAGATGCGCAATGTTTAAATCTTTTAAAAGTGGGCGAAAAATTTTTGTCGCCCACTCAAGGTCTCTTTTTTCTTTTGGGCTGCTCATTATTTTAGCGGGTGACGTCGTTTTTCTTTTGCTTGTTCTGCTAATTGATGAAAATCAAGATTGATTGATTTTACCACGTCAACAGCGTCTTGAACACAGGATGGAGTAAACTCGCCGGATGCCTCAATATTAAGAATGCCGAGGCTATCCATTTCCTTTTGCAGCTTTTCTACATTGATTTTATCCATAGGTACACCTCCTTTTTCTATAAAGTTAGCACTGGTTGGCTCAGTTTGCCCTATTGTCAAGTATCGGATAGAGGGTATTACTGCTTTAATAAACCTTCTATATCATGAAACCAATATGCTTACTCATTGTTACAGGTTGTAAAAATGTTAATCATTATCATATATGAAAAAAGAAAAAACCGCAAGTGTTTTTAACCGTCTCACCTTTTATGAGTATATCCTTCTCTATTGGAATTACAGCGAAAGCCCGTATATTAAAGGACTTATCCGTGAAGGACAAACCCCGCCGAACCCCGAACGGTTTAAAGATAAAAGCAGATCCATAAAAAAGTATGCAAAATTCTTTCCGCAATGCCTTTTGACCGAAATAACCGGCGCTAAGATTGATACACTGCTTGGTGCTATCAAAAAGGATCGTGCCTATTTCAGATGCCCTTGCCACAAAGCTGTTAGCATATATCGAAAACCACCCACTGAAAGATAACCCGGATGCGTTTGTCTTTTTCTCTGCTCAAAATATTTACAGCTCAATGAGTTATATGGCAATTCGAAAAAATTTTATTGCTACTATGGGAAAGCTCGGATTTTCAAAACCTAATTTGGCGCTTCACAGTTACCGGCATACATACGCGACCTTTTTACGACTGGCAGGATTTTCGGAAGAAGAACTCAAGTTTTTAACTCGCCACGACTGCATAGCGGAAGTGCGGCACTATGCCGACCACTATGCGCCTGAAATGGAACGGCTAAAACCCCGAGCCGTCAGTGAACTCGATCAAATCGTAGCGTAACGCGAGTACGGAACAGCATTCTAAAAAACTCATATTTGTACACTTTTTGAACGGCACTTTATGCGCCTGACGATAAATCTATATGCAAGCTATTTGCAAAAATACTATAAAAAGGCGTAAAAATAAATAAAAATCACTAAAAATATACAACTTACCGTATTTAGAGCGGTTGCCTTCCTGCTGCCTCCTGTGCGGAATAAGGGGAGCGCCTAAAATGATAGAGAGATTTTTTAAAAATTGACATTTTCAAAAAATCCCTGTATCATTTTTTTATGAGCATCAACGTGTATTCTCTGGGAGCCGCAGAGGAAGTAACCGGTTCAAAGCATATTCTCGATGTTGATGGATATTTGTATCTTTTTGACTGCGGGGCTTTCCAAGGAAAGCGAGCGGAAGCCGATAAAAAAAACCGTGATTTTAATGTCCCGGCCGATAAATTAACCGCCGTTGTTCTTACCCACGGGCACTATGATCACTGCGGGCTGTTGCCGCTGTTGGGTATACATGGGTTTACCGGCAATATCTATGCGACGCCCGCTTCACGGGATATTGCCAACCTCGTATTGATGGATTCCGCTCGTATACAGGCGCGGGATGCCGAATATTTACAAAAACAGGCAATCAAAAAACACGAAAAATTCGATTGGAAGCCGCTTTTTACCGAAGAAGATGCCGTGCAAACCATCAATCAATTTGTAACGGTCTCGTATCATCGGCCGGTATGGATTGGGCCGAATGTGCAGCTTGAATTTTATGATGCGGGACACATTCTCGGTTCCGCAATAGCCTTTATCACGGCAAAAGATTCTGCCGGTAAAACCGTAAAGATTGCATTTACCGGAGACCTCGGCAGAAAGAATAAATCGATTATTCGCGACCCCGATATTATCCCTGCTGCCGACTATATTATGATAGAAAGCACCTACGGAAATCGCCGGCACGAGGATATTCACAACGCGATGGAGATACTGGAACATGCGGTGAACGATGCGGTAAAAACGCATGGTAAGATTATCATCCCCGCCTTTGCCGTTGAGCGGACGCAGGAACTCATCTATTATTTTCATCTGCTGACGGATCAAAAGCGGATTCCGCACATTTCCATCTATGTCGATTCACCGATGGCGGTCAACGCAACGACAATCTTCCAAGTGCATCCCGAATGCTTTGATCAAGAAACACAGGAAGCCTTTGTCAAACACCATAAAAACCCGTTCGGCTTTAATGCGCTCAAGTTTATTACAAGCGTCGACGAATCGAAGGCGCTGAACGCGATGGAAGAGCCGATGGTCATTATCAGTGCGGACGGCATGTGTGAATTCGGCCGCATTACGCATCATCTTGCAAATAATATTTCAAAGCCATCGACAAAAATCTTGCTGGTCGGATATATGGCGGAGAATACGCTCGGTAGGCGGCTGATGAACCGTGAACCGGAGGTAAAGATATTCGGGGAGTGGCATCAAGTTCGCGCCGAAATTCTTCAGATTAATGCGTTCAGCGCCCATGCCGATTATGTCGAAATGGTCGAATGGCTTGACAGCCTCGATACCGGAAGTTTGAAAAAGTTACTGATGGTTCACGGTGAACCGGATGCACAGAGCTTTTTGCAGGCATACTTACAGGAACATCGCTATAAATCTCATATTATGAAATACGGTGATGTGATAGAGCTCTAGCAATGCAGATTATTACCGGTTTTCATGCCATTGAAGAATTACTGCGCTCGGTTGAAGCGCAGTTGGAGAAAAAAAATTCTGCAACAAAAAGCTCCGGACTGCGGCTTAAGATTCTTTACGCCAAGCAGGGGCCGCGCGTAAAAAAAATCCTTGCGCAGGCGGAAAAACTTTTTGTCGCGATAGAGCGGCGGACTGATGCCGAACTTGATAAGTTGACTGCATCCCTGCCCGAATACCTGCAAAATCACCGCGGGATTATCCTGATCGATGAACGTCCGCAGGAACAGGCGCCGAAGCTTTCCGCCGATGCGCTGCT
>CAUPUT010000106.1:0-5844 GCA_963514615.1 uncultured Treponema sp. | reverse complement strand
CCTTGTCCGAAAAGAGCCGCCGTACCGGTCTTTTGGCTCTGGAAGAAGAAATTCAAGATTTTGAAGATGACTTTCTTCGTACCGGATTACGCAATGTTATCGACGGTATCGACGGAGCCGCTATCCGTGTGTCGATGGAAAACGAATTGACCCAGATGGAGGAGCGGCATAATAAGTGGATATCGCTCGTAAACGCATGGGCAACCCTCGCGCCGGGCTTCGGTATGTTGGGAACGGTTATCGGGCTTATCGGTATGTTGTTGAACATCGAAGATAAGAGTTCATTAGGTCCCAATATGGCGGTCGCGTTGGTTACGACATTCTACGGTTCTATGTTGGCAAACTGGTTGTTTATTCCGATTGCTTCAAAGCTTGCATATCAGAATAATATGGAAGTGCGTTCAAAGGAAATGGTTATCGAGGGTATTCTTGGTATCCAATCGGGTGATCATCCGCGTATTCTTGCGCAGAGATTGCTTACGTATCTTGAGCCTAAGGATCGGAAAGTTTTGGAAGCCGAGCTGATAAAGGATTAGCCCATGGCACGGAAAAAGAAAGGCGCGAGCACTCCCGGGAGCGGATGGCTAACAACGTACGGCGATATGGTTACGCTGATGCTCTGCTTCTTCGTCATGCTGTATGAACCGACCGAAGTCGATATTACCCGCTTGCAGGCCTTATCGGCCTCTATCAGCGGCGACCCTACCGGCGGATCAATTTCGTTATCGGCGGGGAAACTTGCAGACCTTGGCAATACCATTAGCTCTATGCCATCGATGGAGAAAGGGAAGTTGCTCGGCACCGCCTTAAAAAAAGCGGTGTCTGTTTTTGCGCCTGAAATCAAGACTAATAAGATCGCTGTTACGAGCGACGAACGGGGTATCGTTATTTCCCTTGCGGCGGATGCCTTTTTTGCGCGAAACAGTGCGGAATTGAATATCGAAGAAAGTCGCGAGACATTATTGAGGATTGCGCAATTTTTATCCGATAAAGAATTAGCGGCTCGTCGCTTCCGTATCGAAGGACATACCGACTCAAGTGATGCGCTTGCAGGAAAGTGGACAAGTAACTGGGAACTGTCGGCTGCCCGCGCAATCAATATATTGCACAATCTTACGGATTTCGGCGCGCAGGAAGACAAGTTTTCCATTGCCGGCTATGCAGATACTCGTCCTGTCTATTCCAATGAGACAGCAGAAGGGCGCGCATATAATAGACGGGTTGATATTATCATTTTGGATGATGCACATTTTTAGTGCTTCCCTAAAGATTTATTTGAAGAGAGAGGAGTAACCATAATGGCTGACGAACATGCAAATTTGACTGATGAACACGGGATGGATGAAAACATCGGTGTCGATAATCCGGTAAAGGCTAAAAAAGCAGGGTTTATTCCGATGCTTCTTAAATATATTGCCTTAGCGCTGGCTGCGTTGATTTTTATTGTAACGGTTGTCGTTATTACGGTTAATTTGATGTCAAAGCAAGGGCGATCGCAGTCCGAGTATCCTATTGCAGAGGAGTACCGCGATTCGCGTGAAGTGCTTCAATATTATTCCGCAATCGGAGCCGTAAAAGCGTTTACCTGTGATGTCGTACCGGGAACCGTTATCGTCAACGTCGAACTCGGGTATCCGCAAAACGATAAGACAACTTCGCAGGAACTGACGGCGCGATTGGTTGAGTTGAAGGATTTTCTTCGTGGTTATTTCCAAAGCAAGACGATTGCGGAACTGAAGCAGGAAGAGAAGATTAAAATCGAAATCCGTAATCAAATCAATGACAATATACTATCAAAATCGAAGATAAAAGCGGTTGCTTTTACCCAATATGATATTATAGAACAATAGGGATTGTATGACTGAAGTATTATCGCAGGACGAAATAGACCAGCTTCTCACTGCAATCAGCTCAGGGGATACCGAGGCGGAGGAGTTTAGACCGGTTAACGATACGCGTAAAATCAAAATTTACGATTTTAAGCGTCCGGATAAATTTTCCAAGGAGCAGATGCGTACCGTTTCAATTATGCACGAAACCTTTGCGCGTTTGACTACCACCGCTCTTTCTGCTCAGTTGCGGAGTATGGCTCATGTACATGTCGCCTCCGTCGATCAGCTGACATACGAAGAGTTTATCCGTTCAATCCCTACGCCGACAACGCTGGCTGTAATTAACATGGACCCGCTGAAAGGGAATGCCGTTTTGGAAATAGACCCTTCCGTTACTTTCTCCATCATCGACCGTCTTTTCGGCGGTACGGGACAGGGTACGATGGTACAGCGGGAATTAACCGACATCGAAGCCTCCGTTATGGAAGGCGTTATCGTGCGTATTTTGGCAAATATGCGTGAGGCGTGGACGCAGGTTATCGACTTACGACCTCGTTTGGGGCAGATTGAAACAAACCCGCAGTTTGCGCAGATTGTACCGCCTTCGGAAATGGTCGTTTTGGTTACGCTTGAAACAAAGGTCGGCGAAGAAGAAGGAATGATGAACTTCTGTATTCCCTACATCACGATAGAGCCGATCATTTCAAAACTTTCCAGCCAGTTCTGGTTTTCGTCAGTACGTAGGAGCTCAACGACTCAGTATATGGGCGTGCTGAAAGAAAAGCTGTCTACGGTAGATATGGATGTTGTTGCAGAAGTAGGTTCATTAAAGCTTCCGGTACGAGATGTGTTGAATCTCCGTGCAGGTGATGTGGTGCGGCTTACCGACACAAGGGTTGGGCAGCCGTTTACACTGAGTGTCGGCAGCAGAAAGAAGTTTTGGTGTCAACCCGGCGTTGTTGGAAAGAAGGTTGCCGTACAGATATTGGAAAAGATTGAGGATATCAATCAGGATGAATTTGAAGAGCTAAGTGCTGATCAGGAGGAGTTATATGAGTGATGGGTCCATTTCTCAGAACGAAATAGATGCCTTGTTGTCGGGGATGGGCGGTTCCGACAGCGCATCGGCGGAAGGAGCGTTTACACCGGCGCATCAAGAAGCATTACAGAAATTTTTTGACGGGAATGTTTCCGCACTCGCTGCTAATCTGGATTCGATGACGGGTAAAACCGTTTCCATAGCTAATCCCGTTATCGAATTGAGCAACCGTGAAGCTTTTTTGCAGAAAGTGCCGGATATGGCAGTTGCCGTTACGATTGATTTTGACGGATCGCTGACAGGCGATCACTTATTTGTGCTTGCTCCCGAATTTGCGGAAAAGCTGGTAAGCCTCGTAAATAATGAAGAAAGTGTTACGATTGATGATATGGCGCTTTCCGTTATCAGTGAAACAATTGCACAATATGTCGGAAAAGAAATCAGTGCATTCGACGGTCAAGATGTTAAAGGCGTTACCAACATGCCTGCCGAGGCTCATCATGTACCTAAGGCAATGGTACGGCTTTCGCAGGACTTTGCACTTTTAACATATTCGGTTACAATCGATGATACAGCTTTTAATTTATGGGAAATTATCGCAAAGAAAACGGCAGAGCAAATTGCCGATAAATTAAATAAGACGGAAAGCGCTTCACCGGTAACGCCTGTGCAGCCTATTCCGGTACAGCCTGCTCCTGAGCAAGGAAGCACAATGGGGGCAATGAATATGCCGATGAACGGAATGAATGGTATGCCGCAAATGGGGCAGCAGTCGATGGGAATGCAAATGCAAGGAGGCACCCCGGCTCAGGGAGGAATGGTGATGCCCGGTATGAACCCGAATGTACAATCTGTGCAATTCTCTCCTCTTCTAAACGGGGTAACCGAAGCTGAGCAGGGAAATATCGGGTTGATTATGGACGTGTTCATGGAGATGACCGTCGAACTCGGACGTACCCGCAAGATGATTAAAGAAATTTTAAGCATGGGCGAAGGGCATATTATCGAGTTGGATAAGCTTGCCGGCGAACCGGTGGATATCTTAGTGAATCATAAGCCGATTGCAAAAGGTGAAGTTGTCGTTATCGATGAAAACTTCGGTGTTCGTGTTACCGAAATTTTGTCACCGGCGGAACGTATCAGCGACACATAGTCGATTTGTACATATAAGTTCTATAGAGGATCTGATGGTTTGAATAACCCTAGACATGCGGGGGCTTGAGCAGACCTCTCGGAACTTTATCGGACATTGGGTGGGGGATATGTCTAAAGACACATGTAGAATAATAGTATTCTCTTTTTTTTTGATATGCGGCGCCTTGTGTGCGTTTGCAGATAACGGAATTGCAGCAGAATCGGGTAATTCCGCTGTCTCTGAGGCAGCACCTGCAGAAACAGGGATCCTTTTACAGACGGATGAATCGGCATTGCCGGTGCAAGATGTACCTGCGCCGCGGGCTGCCGGAAGTTCAACAGTTTCAATGCTGGTTCAGCTGGTTATATCGTTGGCGGCCGTGTGCGCACTCATTTACGGAGTGCTGTATTTTATCCGGCGTTCAAAACAATTTACCGCCGCTGATGATCCCTTTTTAAAAAACGTTGCGAGTTTGCCGATCGCGCCTAATAAAACCCTGTACATTGTAACCCTTATCGATAAAGCCTATTTGATCGGCGCATCGGATGCATCTCTTTCGCTGATTGCGGAGATCACCGATAAAGAGCTCATCGATGCGATGAATCTGCATGCAGCGCAAACGACCGCCCCAAAGCAAAGCTTTAGTTCTTTGCTTGAGACATTTTTCCCTGCGGCAAAACCTAAAGAAACGGATACCAGTCCCTTCGATTCGTTTTTAGCAAAACAGCGAGGGCGTCTGCAGAACTCAGATGCGGCGCAAGGAGACGGAACTCTGCAAGGAAGCGAAATTGTGCAAGAGACGGAAACCGGCAGTACGGAACAGAGACGGATGGGACTCGGCGGCGCGGGAATGAGCACTATGGAGTCCAACACCCGTGCTGACCAAGTCGGCGGCACATGGGGGAACGGCCGATGAAAAAACTTGCACTGTGTATCGCCTGCATCTGTCTGTTTTGTATTCTTCCGGTAACGCTGTCCGCGCAGAGCACTCCCGGTACCTCGCAGACCGGACGTACCGAAATAGATGCAACGCGTGAGACGACCCGCGTGCCTTTTGTCAATCTAAATATCCGCGAACCTCAAAATAATCGGGAAGTAGCCTTTTCCATTCAGCTGCTCCTGTTAATAACGCTGATTACCCTTGCGCCGAGCATTCTCCTTTTGATGACGTCGTTCTTACGGCTCAGTATTGCGCTCGACTTTATTAAACGTGCGCTGTCGCTGCAGCAGGTGCCGCCTACACAGGTACTCAACGGTATTGCGCTCTTCTTAACGATTTTTATCATGTGGCCGACGTTTACGGACATATACAATAAGTCCTTTAAGCCGATGGCGGACGGGCAAATCAATATCGAAACCGCCTATACCGAAGCGGAAAAACCGTTGCGCCTTTTTATGTATAAGCAGATGGCGCATGATCCGTCTCATATCAGGCTCTGTATGTCGCTTGCCCGCATGGATAAGCCCAATACGCTCGCCGATGTTCCTACACATGTGCTAATCCCCGCATTTATCCTGCACGAGCTGACCGTTGCCTTTCAGATAGGCATCTTTCTGTATCTGCCGTTTATCATCATCGATATGGTTGTCGCGAGTATCCTGATGTCGATGGGTATGATCATGCTGCCGCCGGTACAGATTTCAATGCCGTTCAAGTTGATTCTATTTGTGCTGGTGGACGGTTGGAATTTATTGGTAGGCCAGCTCTTTCAGTCGTTCTTGTAGAATAGCCGGTACATCTAAAAATATAATCCGTGTTTTTAAATGTACCTATTTATAAAACAAAGGAGGAGTGTAAATAAAAGCCGTACAAATAGCACGGCTTTTATTTACCCAAG
>CAUPUT010000105.1:0-5920 GCA_963514615.1 uncultured Treponema sp. | reverse complement strand
TTGACTCTGTCGGCGGACATGCCCCGTCCGGCAAGATACGGGAATACCGTACCGGCCTTTTTGAATACCCGCAGGAAATATGGCAGCGTATCTGTGTACAGGGTGTAGTTATTGAGCTGGACGGGGCGGGCGGCGCCTTGTCGATAGAGCGAGTCCGTATCGAAATGGCTGCTGCGGTACCGCAGTCGGAAATTAAAGTTTAAGGAAAGCCTCTGGAAACTGCAAGCCTATCGGCTTGTTCGGTAAAGAAGTAATTATTGGGAACCTCTAAAAACGGAAGTTTTTGGAGGTTCCCAATAGCGAGTATATTGCTAATTCTGCTGATTTTGGAGGGTGTTTTATATGGAAAAAACAGGAAGAGTTATACGTATGCCGATTCGGAAACGAAACGGTATGCAGATTGCGACCGTTGAATACGATACTCCCGAAGCAGATCTTTGTTCCATTAAATCTACCGATACTCGCAGCGGCTGTTCGGGATGCGGCGGAGGTTGTCATGCCTGTGGTGGAAGCGGTAAAGACGGACTGCTTGTTGTGCAGGGTAACATCGTCGATGCGCTGAATGTTTCGGGAAAAGATTTATGGATCGGGAACAAGGTCGGTGTATTTATTTCCGATAAGGCTGCCCGCTTTCAGGGGCTGTATGCAGTCGGTATACCGCTTCTTCTCGCCGCCGCCGCTTTTACCGTAATATTTTTACGGACTCACAGCGAGGGGCTTGCGCTTGCCGGTATTGCTGTAGGGCTTACAGTGGGGGCGACTATCGCATTTGGGATAAAACGTATTTTTAAAGAGCGGGCGCTTCCCCAGATTATTACCGTCTATGAGTAAAAACTATGAATGAAAAAAACATTGCCGATAGTGTAGAAGTTCCGATTACGGAAGTGAAATTAACCGAAACGCAACTGCCGGTGCGAAAAAAAATCGGGTTTGGCATTGCCGACATCGGCGGAAATTTATTTTTTACGGCTATGGGGTTTTGGACATTGACCTACCTTACCGACACGGTATATTTGGCGCCTGCGCTTGCCGGTATCGCTATTATGGCGGCAAAGATATGGGATGCGGTTACCGACCCTCTCGTCGGTTTTCTTTCCGACAACACTCGTTCTCGATTCGGCAGGCGCCGTCCGTATCTCTTATTTGGAGCATTGCCGTTCGGTCTTTCGCTTTGGCTGTTTTTTACCAAACCTGCGCTTACCGGTCAGTCGGCGTTGTTTTGGTGGGCATTGCTGATGCTTTGTTTAGTGAACACAGCGATGACCCTCGTGAATATTCCGTATTCGGCTTTAACTCCGGAATTAACCTCGGATTATAACGAACAAACCTCGTTAAACGCTTACCGCTTTTTATGCGCCGGAATCGGGACGATAATGGGAGCCGTTATCGTGATGCCGATCGTTGGTCTGTTTTCCTCCAAAGCTGTGGGGTTTTCTGCAGCAGGTGCCGTTATCGGCGGTATTATTTTGATAACAACGCTCATTACCTTTTTTTCGGTGAGAGAGCCTGCCTTACTGCCGAAAAACGGTGAGAAAAACGCAAGAGCGTTTTTTTCTTCCTATCGTTTGGTATTTAAAAATTCCGCATATACAGTGCTGCTGGCGGTGTTTGTAATGCATATTACTGCGCTTAACTTTTTGCAGGGAATGGTTGTGTATTATCTGAAATATATTTACCAAGCGGAATCGTTTTCAAGTACGATTATGGGCTTATTGCTGATAACGGCAATCGTTTCAATTCCTATTGCGGCAAAATGTTCAAATATGCTGGGAAAAAATGTTTCGTACCGCGTAGGACTTGCCGTGTTGTGCCTTTCTACAATGATCATCTTTTTTACAGGGCATCGCGTCGGTTTGACAGGGCTTGCCCTATTGTTTGTAGGTGCAGGAGTCGGTGTAGGCTTTGCTTTTGCTACTCCATGGGCGATGCTGCCCGATGCGATTGCATGGCAACAGGATGCAACCCATAACGAGGGGTGTTATTACGGAGTTTGGACATTTGCAAGTAAGCTCGGACAAGCGGTTTCTACCGGAGTTTCGGGGGTAATTCTTAGCGCTGCCGGTTACCGCGTCGATACAATGCAGCCCCTGCAAGCGATATTTGCTATTCGATTTATTGCAGGACCGGTTGCCGCCGTCGTGTGTTTATTGGGGTTGATACTCATCTGTTTTTATCCTGTCGGTAAAAAATGTGCGAAATTCTAGATGAAATTTCGCATAGAAAAGAGACGCCGTATTTACTCACGTAAAAATCTAACCGAAATGCGGACGCTAGCATAATTCGCTTTTTTAGTCTATAATAAAACTATATAGGTTATTCATGGAAATAATCTGAAAATAGCCGGTAGATATCGGTTTGTTGTTTTATGCCCTTATGATAACGGCATGCAATGGAGAGTAGCATGAAAGACTTAATTTCTCGTCCCAATCCGAAACATACCGAGGTGATGGAACCCGCTTTTGCTATGGTACATCATGTCAGTTCACTGTTTCAAAGCGCTGTCTATCATAAAAAGTTTTTTTTATCGGCCGTATTAGCGGCTTTTATTTTTTTAGGAACAGGTTTTGCAGCTTATGCGGAAACCGCACCGACAGTACAGGGCGGGGTTATCGATTTAAGGAACTGGAACTTTGATACCAAGGGAAAAGTGATGCTTAACGGTAATTACGGCTTTTTCTGGAACGAATTTCCGGACAACTGGAAAGACCCATCCGTTTATGTTCCGGTTCCCGCTTCTTGGACAAACAAAAAAGCAATGCAGGGAAAGGCTTATCCTATAGAGGGATATGCAACGTATGCCGTAAGACTGTTGTTGCCTAAAAATGCGCCTTCTCTATCAATTAGTTTACAAAATCGATTCCCTTCGCTGAGCGTATTTGCAAATGGAGTAAAGCTTGAAGGATACAATGCTGCCGGCAAAGGCTTTACGGATGTGCAGCCGTCATGCTTTACATTACCTCAAGGAGAAACACAGGTAGATTTGCTGATACGGATGAAAGGTGTCGATCATACAAAGCAAGGATTATATCAGTCTATCGTACTGAACAAAACCGTTCTGGTTGAATCGGCTATATTTCGAAGTAAAATCGTCGAAGCGATGATTCTCAGCTTTGCTTTAGCGCTCGGTTTATATCATTTAATTCTATTTATTTTCAGGCCTAAGGAAATCGGTATTCTTTATTTTAGCATTCTCGTGCTTATCGTTACGATTCGGATACTATCAACCGGAACGATGCTCGGATGCGATTTATTCGGTTTTTCGTGGATGGCATCACTCCGTATGGAGTATTTCAGCTTTGCCACCGTTTCAATTCCCGTCATCTTATACTTTTATGATCTTTATAAAAAATATATTCCTAAAATTCTTGTTATTGTATGGGTTGCTGAAGGTGCGTTGTATGGAATCTTAACACTCGTTACAAAGGGCACGTTCTTCGGATTGTTCCTTACTGCGCATCAAATTGTATGCCTTTTGGAAGCGGGGTATCTTCTTTATCTGGTCATTCGGTTGATATACAAAAAAGAAAAAGAAGCTTTGTTTATTGCAGCCGGTTTTGTTGCGTTGATGATTACCTCCGTGATAGATATCCTTGCAGTGATGGGCATTATTCGTGCGCCGGATACGATCCCCTACGGCTTTCTTTTTTTCCTTTTGATGCAAGCAGTATCGTTTGCACGAGTATTCAACTTTGAAAAACAGAAGAGCGATTTTATGCGGGATAAGGTGATCGATTCTTCGGATCAATTGAATATGTTTATTGCCGAAATTAAAAAGGTTATTGAAGATTTGACGAATGAAGATACCGTACTGACATCAAATATGCGCAGCGCTCAGTCTTATTTTGATAAGATTTCAAGTTATATTCAGCTGGTGCTTGAAGAAATAGCATCTCAGAAAACCAGTTTGATCGATTCGGATAATAACACTCATCATTTAAATACCTTCCTCGATAGCTTGGATACGCAGATTACGCAGCAAAGTGAAAAGTCGAAGGATGCAATGGATAAGCTTACGGATTTAATCCAAAATACGAAGCTGTTGACAGAAAAATTTAAGGTTATTCAAGATAACTTTATGAATATCTTCAAAGCGAACGAAGTCGGAAAGACCAATTTCTCAAAGATGACCAAGACGATATCCGATATTACAGCCCGCTCCGCAGTTTTACTTGAAACCAACCAGCTGATAACACAGGTTGCGGAACAGACGGATATGCTTGCAATGAACGCCGCTATCGAAGCTGCCCATGCCGGTGAGGCGGGAAAAGGTTTTGCCGTTGTTGCCGAAGAAATCAGGAATTTGGCCGAACGGTCTTCTTCCGAATCGGATTCAACCGGAAAGATTATTAAGCAAATTACCGCTTCCATCGATGAAGCCGCTTCTTCTGCGGATGTTTTAGCCCAGAGTTTTGCCGATATCAGCGATAAAGTAACCGGTTTTGAGCACATGCTTGCGGAAATTGCAACCTTTATCGGTCATACGGATGCCCATACTGCCCGCATGGAACAAACGTTGAAGGAAGTATTGGAAGAAATGGCAACTTTAAAGGACGAAAACAGCCGAATAATCGAAACGCGGGAAAATACGATTTCCAGTCTCGGTCGCTTAACGAGCGCCACCGAAAAAGTTAATGCGGAAATCGATTCGATGGTTGACAATATCACCAATTTAATACGGATCTTTGCAAAAACTGCAGAATCGCAAGAACAAACACGGGCGATTATTACTCGCTTAAATCGCCTGTCTACCCGGAATATCGAGGTGCAGGCCGACGAAGATACTATTCCGGAAATCTAATGGGAATCTCTACAGAGGCTGTCAAAAACTTCAGTTTTTGGACAGTTTCCTTGGATTTAATTTGCGGTGTTTTTTTTAAGAATGGGAATCTCTGAAGCTTCGTTTTTTTGAGATTCCTGTAAAATATTTACGAATTAAGGAAAAATGATGGCTCAAAACAGTAAAATTACTCCTGAGGTATTCGACAATTTGCTCTACCTTTCGCGCCTGTCTCCCGACGACAGCGAGACGGAGTCTATTGCCGGACAGGTCAGTCAAATTGTTGAATATTTCGATATTCTCAAAAAATATGATGTGCCCACGGAAGCAGACAATGCGGCAATGGTTTCGGAAGGCTTACTTCGCAGCGATACTATTGCATCGGGCATACCGCAGTCCGATTTGAAGAAAATGTCGAGCGAGTATATGGATGGTTATTTCCGCGTACCTAAAGTTCTCGGGAGCGGGGTGTGATGATGAAAGATATTTGTGCGGCAAGTTTAGCCGAATTAAAAACGTTGCTGGATGAAGGGTCGGTAACTTCTATCGACATTGTGCGTGCATTAAAAGCGGCGTATCAGGCTGATGAAAAGCAAACGACGCCATTGCACGGATTTATTGAGTTTTTTGACGATGCGGAAGCGCAAGCGGAAAAAGCCGATGCACTGCGGAAAGAAGGAAAGACTGCGAATAAACCCCTTTTAGGGCTGCCTTTTGCAGTAAAAGACAATATTTCAATACGCGGAAAACTCTGTACCTGTTGTAGTAAAATATTGGACGGCTATAGAGCCCCGTATAGTGCAACGGTTATTACCCGTTTAATGGAGGCTGGCGCAATACCGATTGGTAGAGCAAATATGGATGAGTTTGCGATGGGCTCGTCCACCGAATATTCGGTATACGGGCCGTCGCATAATCCTGTAGACCGCACGCTGACGCCCGGCGGCAGTTCGGGCGGTTCCGCAGCGGTAGTTGCAGGCTTTCAAGTTCCGTTTGCGCTCGGTACGGAAACGGGCGGTTCCGTACGGCTTCCCGCTTCGTACTGCGGAATATACGGATTAAAGCCGACCTACGGCGCGATCAGCCGTTACGGTGTGGTTGCATTCGGTTCTTCACTCGACCAAGTAGGACTTTTAGCCCGCT
>CAUPUT010000104.1:0-6038 GCA_963514615.1 uncultured Treponema sp. | reverse complement strand
CTATTTTAGCAATGTCGATTCCAAGGCGCTTAAATGCTACGGCCGTTTCACGCTTCGTTTGGTATGAGCCTTCTGAAAAACCTTGTTCAATACCTCGTTCAATGCCTCGTTCAATGCCTTCGGCAAAGGCGATTTCCCGTTCTTCGGCACGCTGTACGGCTATATCGGTTTCATAATCATATTCGGCTAGCAGCATATTTATTACCTCCTTAGTCTTGCGCTTTAGATACTCACGTAAAATATTGTTCTCTATACATTCTTCGACGGCTTTTTCAAAACCGTTTTGCGGGTCTATCTCTTTCCACTTTCTTACCGTTTCCACAAATATACTGTATTCCTGTATCGTTTGGCAGTTTTCCAATACCGGATGGCGGTTTTGCCGATTTATATTTATTACTTTAACGGTCAATTCAAGATTAGTTTCCGTTCCTCTTTCTATAAAGGCCTCCGATAGTTTCAGAGTTTTATCGGAAGGATATGGTTCCTCACCGTTATAAAAGACATAAAACTCGGGAGTCGGAATATTTAAGAGTTTACGGCTATATTTTTCTTTTGATTCAAAGAGTGTTTCATACAGGCGGCCGATGTATTCAAGACAACGCAGCGGCATATTGGGATTTATCGTAGACTGGTGTTCTGCAAGGACTATTATTCTATTATCTACAAGATAGGATACGTCATTATAGAATGCCATATAAAGAACTTGCTCAAGCCTGATATTTTTTAACTTTCCTACAGCCGTAAGTTTTGTATCGTGCAAAGCATTATAGAGTGATAAAAAATTCTCTTTTGCCTTTTCATCTTCACTGAATAGGTCAACGAATACTGAATCTTTGTATTTCCTGTTTGGCGCGCTCATACATGTTTCCTTATTGATCGTATTATACCATAAATTAGTAGATCTTTAAAGGAATTATGAATGATACCTCCTATACTTACAAAAAAACCGCTCCCGAGTCGAAGTTTCCTCCAACGCGAAAGCGGCCGTTTTAATTCATAATTATGAATTATGAATTACCTTAAACCCTTTCAAACTTTGCTTTTTTTTCGGCTTCATCGGCACCGGGAACAGCCATCCTATCAAGCGCTTCAGCTGTAGTGTAGGCATCATAATACGCTTTCGGTACTTTTATGCTCTTTTCGCGGAGGGCTTCGCAGTTCTTGAATGTAATGCCAAACTTATCGGCAACATAATTGCATTTAAGCGTAACGGAGGTAAGAGCTTTACAGTTGAAAAAGCAGCTTGACATCTCCGTAACGCTTGCCGGTATTGCCGGAACCTCTTTAAGACTTGTGCAGTCCCGAAAGCAGCCTTTCATGTTCTCAACGCCTTCCGATATTGCCGGTACCTGCGTAAGACTTGTGCATTTTTTAAAGCATTGGCTCATATCTTTAACACTTGCCGATATTGATGCCGGAGCCTCTGTAAGACTTGCGCAGTTTTCAAAGCATTGACTCATATTCGTAACGCTTGCCGGTATTGATGCCGGAGCCTTTTTAAGACTTGTACATTTTCGAAAGCAGAAGCTCATATCATTAACGCCTTCCGGTATTGCCGGCGCCTGCGTAAGGCTTGTGCATGAGGAAAAGCAACTTTTCATATTCTCAACGCCTTCCGGTATTACCGGCGCTTGCGTAAGGCTTGTACAGTCCCGAAAGCAGCCGCTCATCTTCGTAACGCCTTTCGGTATTACCGGCGCCTGCGTAAGGCTTTTGCATGAGTCAAAGCAGTCGGTCATATCCTGAACGCCTTTCGGTATTGCCTCTACTCCTACAAGGCTTGTGCAGTTGTAAAAGCAGAGGGGCATATCCATAAGAGCTGATACGCTTCCGCCTAATTTGAGT
Organism: uncultured Treponema sp.; assembly: GCA_963514615.1. GTDB lineage: Bacteria > Spirochaetota > Spirochaetia > Treponematales > Treponemataceae > Treponema. Next base: position 4,193 of record CAUPUT010000104.1, on the reverse strand, counting down.
GCAACTTTTTTAGTCGGGTGGGCTTGCAGGATTGCTCCGAGCGGACTCGGTTTAGGGTCATGTTCGGAATCATCCCCTTTTAAGTGCTTCGCCTGAAGACCGGTTACTTCGATGTAGTTTACGTCTGTAGCAGAAGCAGTATTTTCAAGGTGTTCTGCAAGTTTGTCGTAGGCGACGGGTGTGTACTTAGGCTTCGGTGTGGGCGACTCCAGTGTCTTTGTTGCATTTGCATTGGGGCAGGCGGTAAATAAAACCGATGCGGCAAGCATCAGCACCGCTGCCCAGCCTAAAAACAGGTTCGTCCTTCCATTTTTATCCATAATATATCCTCCTAAAGATTTGGATGCGTTGAGCAGTACTCAGTATGCACACTGCTCGACAACGAAGCGAAAATTAAAATATAATATCAAAAATCTTCTATACAAAAAGCGATTTCAATAAAAAAGAACCTTGGTTATGTAAAAAGAACTATGGTTGCAGACAAGGGGAGTGAGGGAAAAAAACATGGCCTGATGCGGGTATCTGTACGCAATCCTAGACGAGATATAAAGTTTATGGGCATCTCTAAAAACTCGGTTAGCTTTTTAGAGATGCCCGACAACCTCACATCAGCTGTAAGCCTTTCGTCCGGCCGAGGATAAACGCATCAGGCGGAACTTCAACTCCCGACATGCACGGATGTATGTCAAAAACAATGGACAAGGATGTCCATGTTTACCGTGCGCCCGGAATCTTTACGACGATGTTTGCAAGCTCCGGTTTCTTTTCAAGGTCTTTTTTTAAGCCTTCCGCGCGAGCCTTGTTAACATAGTCGGGTGACTGGAATGAATAGGTGAACTTGGTATGCACGTCGTATGTTCCCTTCATCAATGCATACGCATCTTCCGTCATAACGAGCTCTTCGTCGGTGGGGATAACGAATATCTTTACCGGCGAGTCATCAGCGCTGATGCAGGTTTCCGCGTTGCGGGTACGGGCAAGCGCATTCTTCTTGGGATCAATCTTGATACCGAGGTGGGTTAAGCCTTCGCAGACGGCGAGCCGGGTGTCAAAGCCGAATTCTCCGACACCGGCGGTGAAGACAATTGCATCCGGTTTTTGACCAAGCGCGGCGATATAGGCGCCGAAGTATTTTTGCAAGCGATATACTTCCATATTAAAGGCGAGTCGTGCCCGTTTATCGCCTTCTTCCATTGCCTTAGAAACATCGCGGCGGTCAACATATTGTCCGGTAACGCCGAGCAAGCCTGATTTCTTGTTCAAGGCGGTATCCATTTCCGCCGGTGTCATGCCGGTTTTCCTCATAATATAGAAGGGGAGGGCAGGGTCGCAGTCGCCGGAGCGGGTACCCATGACCAAGCCTTCCAAGGGGGTTAGTCCCATCGAGGTATCGAAGCACTTGCCCTGCTTAACGCAGCACATCGAAGCACCGTTCCCGATATGGGCGATGACGATATTGGTATCCTCCGGCTTTTTACCGAGGATGACGGCAGCGCGCTTTGCCGTGTAGAGAAAGCTGGTGCCGTGGAAGCCGTAACGACGGGCGGAATATTTTTCGTACCATTCGTGGGGGATGGCGTACATAAAGCTTGTTTCGGGCATAGTCTGATGCCACGCCGTGTCGATAACCGCACAGTGCGGAACATTCGGCAGGACTTTCTGAGCAGCTTCGATACCCATAATATTGGCGGGATTGTGCAGCGGCCCTAAATCCTGCACTTCGCGGAATGTGTTGATGATTTCGGGGGTTACGATAACCGACTTGATAAACTTATCTCCGCCGTGGGTTACGCGGTGGCCGACAGCCTTAATAACGCTCATATCATTGATAACACCTACGGACGAATCCGTCAGTGTTTTAATGATGAGCTCAACCGCGTGCGTGTGGGTGGGGCAGGGGCTTTCCAGCACATACTTGTCTTTTCCCTTTGCCTCGTGGGTAATAACGCTGCCGGGCTGGGTTACCCGTTCTACAACACCCGATGCAAGGACACTTTTGTTGTCCCAATCATACACCTGATACTTTACCGAAGAACTGCCGCAGTTCAATGTCAAAATAACCATGAAAAAACTCCTGTTTATTGATAATAAATGTAGAATACCGATAGACTTTCTCTTTTTAAAGAGCTCCTATCATCTATGAGTGTTCAGTATATAGCGAAATCGGGGAAATGTCAAAAAGGAAGATATATTCTAAAAACTTCTTTTTGTAAAACTCGCAAGGCAATTTACAACACGGACGTTGTAAATTGGCACAACTCGTTTCTGTTTGGAACCACCGGCATCCGTACCGGATCGCACACACAGTGCGAAATGTTGAGCACTGTGCCCCGACGCTTGGGTCGGGGTTGTTGATTTTTTGCGATAATTACTCCGGCTATTTATCGGGCCAATCCATAAAATAAAAAAATGATAAGGAACATTTTCGTATTCATTTTACCCTTTCTAAAAAAAATGCGTGAAATTTTTAAAAATTTCACGCATAAGATTGAGATTTTTAGAAATTCTTCATAAATTTTTTAATACGGTTCGCCGTTTGCTTTGGGAGCGGCGGAGTTTTTACTGAATAGCACGAGGGCTATCAGCGTAACAAGATAGGGGAATATCTTGAGCCACACCGGCGGTATACCGCTTAAAGCGGGAATAACCTGTGAAACGTTCGCAACGGTGCGGGCAAACCCGAAGAAGAAGGTTGCACCCAAAATACCGAATGGCTTCCATTGACCGAAGATTAAAGCGGCGATAGCCAAGAATCCGAGGCCGTCTACGCTGCCGTTAAATTCGCCTGAATAGGTTACGAGGATAATGGCGCCGCCCAATGCGGAAAGCGCACCGCTCGCACATACTGCAAAGTAGCGCATTCGGTGTACATTGATACCGGCGCTCGCAACGGCGGACGGATGCTCGCCGCAGGCTCGCAGTCGTAACCCGAATGAAGTTTTATACAGCAGTATCCATGATAAAATTAATATCGCTAATACCAGCCACGTACTCCAGTATGCCTGCGAAAAGAAGAGCTGACCCAATACGGGAATTTTTGAAAGGCCGGGAATATCCTGCCGGATAATACCCGCAACACGTACGTTTCCCGAACCGGTTATGGTGCGAGCCATATAGATGGTTAACGCGGCGGCAAGCATATTGATGGCAGTACCGCTGATAACCTGATCCGCTTTCAGCGTAATCGACGCAAAGGCATGCAACAGCGAAAATAGGATGCCGGCTATAGCGGCAATCAGCAAGCCGATAGGAATAACAATGCCTGTCGGAACGGAATGTTGCAGTAAATTGATAGTTACTGCTGCGGAAAAACCGCCGATCAGCATCAATCCTTCAAGACCGAGGTTCGTAACGCCGCTCCGCTCACTGTATAATCCGCCGAGGGAGGTAACCAAAAGAGGAATCGTATATGCAATTACATAGGGAAAAATTAAGGTTAAAATATGCCACATACGTTATACCTCCTCCGCAGAAAGCCCTGCCGTTTGGCGTGTGCGTATCTTTTTAGAAATCATTCCCCAGAAGCGTTTAAAGAGCAGGCTGGTTGCGGTAAAGTAGATAATAACCGCAATGATGGTATCCGCAATTTCCGGCGGAACGATAGTGTTTGCGCTCATAAAGCCCTTGCCGACGTGCAGCACGCCGAAAAAAATCGAACTGAGCGCAACTCCGATCGGTGTCCCTGCGCCGAGCAAAGAAACGGCGATACCGTCAAACCCTTGCGAGGGCATTACGCCGATCTGCATATTCAGTGCATAGCCGGTGTAGTAGGTGAGTCCGGCCAAGCCTGACAGCGCTCCCGCAATCATCATCGAAATAACGATATTCCGATTCACTTTGATGCCTGCGTATTCCGCACAGTTGCGATTGTAACCGACCGCTTTTAATTCAAAGCCGAGGGTAGTCTTATCCAAGATAATTTTAAGAAGGAGCATTGCAAGGATACCGAGGAAGATACCATAGTTTACATATTCGCTGTTGAACAAGTCGGTAAGCCATGGGGTACGGAGCGAGCGGGCAACTGCGATGGATTTACTTTCCGTTTCCAGATATTCCGCTTTTAAGTAGCCCGGTACGATATAAAAAACGAGCCAATAAGCAATCCAGTTCATCATAATGGTAGAAACAACTTCGTGTACATTGAACAGCGCTTTTAATAAGCCGGGAACGACGCCCCACAGTGCTCCGCCTGC
>CAUPUT010000103.1:0-6053 GCA_963514615.1 uncultured Treponema sp. | reverse complement strand
CATTACAGTCGATAAGCAAGGTTGCGAGCTGCCAGTGAATACCGGGGATAATGCAAAAGTCTGCGTCCTCAAGCCCGACAATAGCGCCGAGCTTCCATTCCAAGGAATTGCGCAAGAGCATTTGCGATACGGAAAATACAAGCTTTGTATCCGTTACTTTTTTGCCGTATTCCACATCGCTGATTTGAGCAACGCTTCTGTTATGATGAAGCCGAATGTTTTCCGTTGCGGTCAAACTCACGGTAAAGCCGAGGGGTGCGGAATAGACTGTTCCGATATTCCACGCAAGCGAAGGGTTGTATATGGAAGGATTATTACCCGATAAATCGGAGGTGATATTTGCGGCGAATTCCGCACTGAGCGATACGGAGCCGAGTCCGACACCGTAGTCGATACCGATATGGTGATAGGGATTATAGAGGCCGATAAAGGTTGTAGGGGAAAGGGTTTCAAACGCAAGCTCCGGCAGCCGACCGTAAAAATATTGAATGCCGAAGTCGTGCTTGCCTTCTACGGCAGCCGTAAGCCGCCCACCGCCCTGCGAATATGCGAGGGTATTGGTTTTAACTGTGTCAATCGCACGGGTAAAAAACGATGGATCAGTTTGCACAATCCGGTCAAACTGCTGTGAATACCAGTGGTCGGTTTTTCCGGTAACGATGCGGTTCCCTTCAAATACCGGCAAATATACGCCTTCCAGTTTGAGATCATACGGGAGGTATACAGTAGCGGATATGAGCGGGCGGGCAATTTTCATCTCCTGCGGGGCATACATCAGCGCAAGGTCGGTTTTGTCGCGAGGATTGACGATATCAAGAACGCTCAAATCATCCGCCCGCCCCCAGTTCATCTTTTGGATACCGCCGGTAATGACTACCGAACTAAAGAGCATTTTAAGATATGCTTCGTCAATCCACGGAGCAATCTGAGACTCTTCGGGAAAAACAGCCTGCGTTTTACCGAGCAGAGGGGCGAGGGTTTTACCGTTAAGCTTAACGCCGAAATAGGCTTCCGTCATCGGCGCGGTTGCGTGGACGTGCAGCTTTCCCTCAACCAGCGAGCCGGGCTGCACATCCTTAAAAGTCTTAAAATCGTTAAAATAAAATGAGCCGCCGAGGGAAAGTTTTCCGCCGATATCAATCGAAAAAGCACTGTCCGATTCCGCCTCGCTGTCAAAGCCGAAGTCATCGACTGCCTCTTCTGCATTCAACGCCGCCGCGCAGCACAGACAAAATAGAATACCCGCCAGTATTGATTTTTTTTTCATCATCTTCCCCCATCTTTTGAAATATACGGCACATCTACTTCGTTACTGCGCACAAATTAATCCTCAACGTATCAAAGATACGCCTGCGGTTAATTTGTGCTTGCGCCTCGTATCTACACCGTCTCTTTCAAAAGGCTGACGAAACAGCCCCATTATTCTGCGGGCAACCGCACCAAACAGTCTGATGTGTTTACCTTCCTTGGGGTGAAATTTTGAATAAAATTTCACCCCCTTTTTTCCGTAAGCAAGATAAATGCATCAGACAGGTGCTACACATATCGCAAAATAAGCGGCTGGAGCAGCATTTGAACCGCGTAGCGGTGAAACTCTGCTGATACAGCCGCTTATTTTGCAGGGTTATATGCCAAACGGTCTGATGCATTTACCTATAGCTTAGACAACGGTACAATCTCCGGCGCCGTATTTTCACCTTCCATTGCAGAAAATTCGCTGAGCAGTTTCTTACCGCCGGAAGATATGCGCGTCGGTATTTTTATGATGACCTTGAGGTAGAGGTCGCCGGTTCTGCCGCTTGCAGCGGGGACACCTTCTCCGCGCACCTTGAGCGCATCTCCGTGCTGCGTACCGGCGGAAATTTTTACCGTCAGGCGCTTATCGTTCAGCGATTTTACCGTTATCTCTCCTCCGAGCGCGGCTTGCGTCATCGAGATGGGAATTACACAGTACAGGTCGTTTCCGTGCCGTTCAAATAAGTGATGCGGTTTAATAAAGATGAATACGTAGAGATCGCCGTAATCGCCGCCGCCGGAACCTGCGTTTCCTTGTTTGGGAATGGTGATGCGCTTGCCTTCTTCTACGCCGGCGGGAATTGTGATAATGATTTTTTGCTTTTTCCGCTCTAAGCCGGAACCGCCGCATTTCTTGCACGGGTTTTCAATAATGGTTCCCGCGCCGCCGCATCGCCGACAGGTACTCGCAATGGAGAAAAAGCCGGTGTTCTGCCGTACCTGTCCGGTACCCTTACAGTCGGGGCACATCTTTCTGCCGCCCCCGCCGGCGCTTCCCGATCCCTTGCATTCCGTACAGTGCTCATCGCGCGAATACTGTATTTCAATCTTCTTGCCGTATACGGCGTCGGTAAAGTCGATCTGCAAGTCATACCGGAGGTTTGCACCCCGTGCGGGGCCGCTGCTCCGTGAAGAACCGCGGCTCGATGAACCGAAGCCGCCGAATCCTCCAAAGCCGCCTCCGCCGAATAAGCTTTCGAACAAGTCGGAAAGCCCGCCTCCGCCGCCGAAGATGTCTTCAAAACCTTGGAATGCAGACGGATCAAAACCGCCGCCCATATTTTTAACACCGTCAAAACCGTATTGGTCATAGACGCTGCGTTTTTTGTCGTCAATAAGCACTTCGTAGGCTTCAGTCGCCTCTTTAAATTTTTCTTCCGCTTCTTTATTTCCGGGGTTTTTATCGGGGTGATATTGAATTGCCAATTTGCGGTAGGCTTTTTTTATTTCATCGGCGGTAGCGGTCTTTGCTACGCCCAATACCTCATAATAATCTCGTTGTGCCAAAATAAGCTCCTAGGGTTCCATCATGAATAATGTATAATAACAATAAATAGACTAATAAAGCAATAACGCAAATACCGCCATTCACGGATTCCGCATTATAAAAATGCTAGAGACTTTTCTCATTATTGATTAAGCGTCTCTACTTCCTGTACGGTTAAACCGGTTGCTTTTGCGATATTTTCAATAGATAAACCTATCACAAGTAAGTTACGTGCGGTTTCAAGAGCTTTTTGTCGAGAACCTCTTGCTTCGCCTTCAACAAGCCCGAGCGATTTACCTCGTTCGACCCCCGCACTGAATTGCGTCTCTGAGATGGTCGTTATATCGCTTTTCAGCTTCATTCTTGACTCATACAGTTTTCGTTCCGTCGGCGATAAGGTTAGTATGTCTATTTTTTCATTCAGCATTTGTAATACCGGTGATTTTTTTGCTAACATACTTCTTTCCTCCTTATTCTTAGCTCCTATAAATCGCAACCAGTTAATAAGCTGACCTCGCTTCCCCTCCGCTGTCGCTTTTTTTGCTGCTTGTAAGTCCAAGAAATGTACCTCAAGCACATCCGTCAGTGCAGTATGCGCGGTCTTTTCTTGTAACAGGTACTCTGAATGAATAGCATCATTGAGCCTGAAACCGTCTGCAATAATATTGATTGCGATACATCTATGCAGTTTATCATACGATTCTCCGGCTTTAAAATCCGCCGTGTACATCTTTGCCCAGTAGAATAGCGTTCGTTTTACAAATGAAGCATTCCATGAAGCCTGAATTTCAATATCGATAACCGTACCATTGCTGAGTTTGAGTTTTACATCAAGAATACCGGTTTTATCGCTGAACTCTTCTTTCGTCAATTCTTTATCCATGAATTCAAGATCGAGAACCTGTTGAGGTGTAAGGTCAAGAATGCATTCCAGAAAGTCCTGCAAGAGCGGTTTGTTTTCTTCCGAGCCTAACAAGCGTTTGAACGCATAATCGTTTGTGAGGGTTATCTGTAATTCGTCTTCCATAGCCGTAGAAAGTATAGGGTATTAGAAGTTAAAATGCAATGCGCAGAGTACAGAAGAAAAACGCAAGGCAGGAAGGGGTTAATGTCGGTATTCGCGTTATTATGATTGAGTACATCCTCCGTTCAACATTGCACTATGATAAAACCTGTTCAGAAACGGAAGTTTCCGAACAGGTTTATTTAGGGATGCTATCGGTTTATTTATCTTCGTCTTTTACGACTTCGTAGTCAACGTCGTCGGCGGTTCCTTTGGTGGGGCCGCTTTCGGCAGCGCCGCCTGCTGCACCTGCTCCGGCAGCTCCCGCTGCACCGGCACCCTGCTGCTTGTACATTTCTTCTGCAATCTTGTACGCAGCCTGCTGGAGTGCTTCGGTCTTGGACTTAATGTCGGCAGTATCTCCGCCTTCAATCGCCTTCTTTAAAGCGGCAACAGCTTCTTCGATGCGCTGTTTGTCAGCGGCGTTCACCTTATCGCCCATTTCCTTCAAGGTCTTTTCGGTCTGATAGATCATCGAGTCCGCTTCGTTGCGTACCTCAACCTTTTCACGTTCTTTCTTGTCGTTTTCGGCGTTGGCTTCCGCTTCCTTCACCATGCGGTCGATTTCGCTTTCGCTCAAGCCGCTGGAACTTTCGATGCGGATGTGCTGCTCTTTACCGGTTCCAAGGTCTTTTGCGGAAACGTGCACGATACCGTTCGCGTCGATGTCGAAGGTAACTTCAATCTGCGGAACACCGCGGGGAGCCGGAGGAATACCGACCAAGTCGAAGTTGCCGAGCGTCCGGTTCTGGCTTGCCATACCGCGTTCACCCTGCAAGACATGGATGGAAACCGCGGTCTGTCCGTCAGCCGCAGTCGAGAACACCTGACTCTTGCGGGTAGGAATGGTGGTGTTGCGGTTAATCAACGGAGTGAATACGCCGCCCATTGTTTCGATACCGAGTGAAAGCGGGGTAACATCGAGCAACAGTACGTCTTTGACATCGCCGCCCAAGATACCGCCCTGAATAGCAGCACCGACCGCAACCGCTTCATCGGGGTTTACACCTTTTGAACCTTCCTTGCCGAAAATCTCTTTGATAATCTGAGCAACCTTCGGCATACGGGTGGAACCGCCGACCAGCAGGATTTCGTCAATCTGGCTTGCTTCAAGGCCTGCATCCTTTAAGGCTTTGCGGCACGGTTCTTTGGTGCGTTCAAACAGGTCGTCGGTCATCTGCTCGAATTTTGCGCGGGTAAGCGTTTCCTGCAGGTGCTTCGGGCCGTTTGCGTCGGCGGTGATAAACGGAAGATTGATTTCCGTTTCCGCACGGCTTGAAAGCTCAATCTTCGCTTTTTCGGCCGCCTCGCGGAGCCGCTGTAATGCCATACGGTCTTGAGAAAGGTCGATACCGTTTTTTGCTTTAAATTCTTTTTCAAGCCATTCAACGATGCGGTTATCAAAGTCATCACCGCCCAAATGGGTGTCGCCGTTGGTCGATTTAACCTCGAATACGCCGTCGCCCAATTCCAAGATAGAAATATCGAAGGTACCGCCGCCGAGGTCGTAGACCGCAATAATCTTCTCTTTCTTTGAGTCCTTATTGAAGCCGAATGCAAGTGAAGCTGCTGTCGGTTCGTTGATAATGCGCTTTACATCCAAGCCGGCGATTTTACCGGCATCCTTTGTTGCCTGACGCTGTGCATCGTTAAAGTATGCAGGAACAGTGATAACCGCTTCCGTTACCGGTTCGCCTAAATAGTCCTCTGCCGTTTTCTTCATCTTTTGCAGGATAAAAGCGGAAATTTCCTGCGTCGAATATTTTTTACCGTCTACTTCGATACGGACATCATCGCCCTGCGGCACCAGTTTATACGGAACGCGCTTGAGTTCGTCGGTCAGCTCGTTATAGCGATGGCCGATAAAGCGCTTTACCGAATAGACGGTTCCTTCCGGATTGGTAATCATCTGGTTTTTAGCCGGCTGACCGACAATCCGCTCATCTTTTTTGAATGCGACAATAGAAGGTGTGGTACGACCTCCTTCGGCATTTGAAATAACGACGGGCTCGCCGCCTTCCATAATTGCAACACAAGAGTTGGTTGTTCCTAAGTCAATTCCGATAATCTTTCCCATAATAAAAACTCCTTCTTATGTACCCTGTACGGGATATTAAACCTGTTCGGAAACTTCCGTTTCTGAACAGGTTACTTTGAACTGCGATGTTCTAAATCGTGCTATTTGTACGATTTAGAACTCGTCGACCT
>CAUPUT010000102.1:0-6076 GCA_963514615.1 uncultured Treponema sp. | reverse complement strand
CCGAACGCAAAGCCTTTATTATGAAAAATCTTCTTGCGGAAGTCGATGCGTAGAATGATCGATTTTGCTCAACACTCAAAAAGAACTTGAAGCAAATTTTCAACCTTACAGATTCTCACCGTCCACTCTCTGCCGTATTCGATTTCGTGTACGGCTGTGAAACTGTTCATATACGGCATGGTGCCGGTGTATATCTGCTTGGCTTTTTTGGGTTAAAATTCATCAAAAGAAATGTCTTCTTGCTTTACAGGTGTGTCGCTCCCTTCAGGGCCACTTTCTATATTTTTAACGGCCGATGTATCTGAATCGAAATTGTCGTATTTTGCATAGTCGGCTTTTAATTCTTCTACAAGCTGTAATAGAGCTTGTTCATCCAACACTTTTAAAACATCCTTGCACTGTGCCGGCGAAATTGCAATCCGTATGGCGGGGCAATTTGCACCATCGTCCGCTTGCGTTGTCGCATTGGTAAGAATAAAATACGGGCGCTGCGGGGTAATAAACTGATAATCGAACCTCAAAGTCGGGTATGCTTCATGTGCAGAGCCGAACAGTCCCCATGTCATTAAAACATCGGTTTTCCCGAAAGCATTTTTTTTCTTTGCACCTTCGGGAATCAACGTTTTATCTGCAAAGGCTGTGAGATATTGCTCAATGGCTTCCCGTAACAGTGTGCGCTCATCTTTTTTTAAAGATATCCAGATGTTATCGCCCATCATCTTGTGATGGAATTTAACCGAGTTTGTTGACGGTTCAAAAATGAAGCTGACATCGCGTGGAAGCAAATCGTTGGAATAGCGTCTTACTATATTAAGATGCAGTACACCTAATGACTGCACCGGATAATTACCGAGAAAATCGGGGTCATGTTTTTTTTGTGTAGATGTACATGCACCGCTTAAAAAGACAACGCCGAGCGTTGAAATCAATAAACATAAGAGGATAACACGTCTCATAAGAACTCCTTGTCCGCGATTGTACGGGAAACCCTTGCTTAATGCAAGGTCTCGCATTGTATTACAAATAGTTTTTCTTTTGCAAAATTATCTGTTGTCGGTTATACTATAACTATCGCAGATGCCGAAATACCGCTATTTGCTAAGGAGTAAAAGATGCAGATGAACAGTGTGGTTATTAGAACCGACAATATGGAAAAATCATTGCAGTTTTATGAGAAAGTGATCGGGCTCACCTTTGAGTCTATGATGTCTGCTGCCCCCGGCAAGCAGATTGCCTTTTTGTATGATCCTCAGTCGAACGGTCGATTGGAACTTATCCACAGCGATCATTCAAAGGTAAAAAAAGAAAATTCTATTTCACTTACTTTTACCGTGAATCAGATCGGTGAGACTGAAAAATATCTCCGCTCTAAGAATGTTCGTATTATTATGCAGCCACGGACGGTAAAAGACGGTAAAAAAATATTAACAGCCGTGGATCCCAATGGAATTGAAATAGATTTTATTGAAGCTAAATAAACAGGTTGTAAAAGCGGAGTCTGATACTCCCCTGTGCGGAAACCTTCTTGCACGGATCAACGATCTCGGGTGCCGGAGTATTGGTCTTTCCGCACAAACAAAAAAGGGTTGTAAACATCATTTTACAACCCTTTTTTTACAGTTAATTACTGGGCTCCTCTAAAAATTTCGGTTAGATTTGCTTTGCATCCTTCGTAATAGAGGTACCCGTCGAGTTTTTAATAAGTCTATAAATATAAATGACTTATTAAAAACATCGCAAATTAAATCTAAAGGAAAACCGGTGAGCAAAGCTCCCCTCTAAAAATTGATTCACAGGGGATGTCCCAAAAGTTGGTTACTTTCGGAACATCCCCGACGAGTTTAAAATTAAGTCTTTATACAGCAACGACTTAATTTTAAACATCGCATCTAAATCTAAGGAAGCTGTCCAAAAACTGAAGTTTTTAGACAGCCCCATTATTTATACAGCGGCCCAAGCGTTGCGCATGCACGGTAATCCGCCCCCTCCGGCTCATCGCCGAACGCATTCCAATACTGCGGGCGGTAAATCTTTGCATCGTCAACGTTGTGCATGCACACCGGTATACGCAAAATGGACGCCAGTGCGATAAGCTCCGCACCGATATGCCCGTATGTGATTGCGCCGTGGTTTGCACCCCACTTTGCCATAACGGAATAAACATCGGTGAATGCGCCCTTACCGGTTAAACGCGGAACAAACCAAGTGGTCGGCCACGTCGGATTGGTGCGCAGATCAAGCTTTTCGTTTACCGCTTCGGGAAGCGATACGGTCGTACCTTCGGCAATTTGCAGTACCGGCCCCAATCCGTGTACGAGATTAAGACGCGCCATAGTAACCGGCATTCCGCCTTCCGTTAAGAAGTTGGAAGAATAACCGCCGCCTCTAAAGTATTCCAAGCTCGCATATCGCCACTGCGTGGCATCAAGACAGGCATTAGCTTCTTCGGAGGTAATTTCCCAGAACGGCTTCATAACGGACTTACCGTCTTTTTTCTGTTTTCCCGTACCGTCAAGACAGGTTGCTCCGGAATTAATCAAATGGATAAAGCCGTTTGCCGCATCGCCTTGAGGCTTCCATCCGGTAATCCGTTCAACCGCTTCGGGACTCCAATAGGTTCTGACGTCGGAGAAAATCGCCGCACTATAGCCGAGCAGATGTTCAAACATCATACAAACGCCGTTCAGCGAATCGTTTTCGGTGGCAACTAAGAAGGGTTCGCGGATGCCGTTCCAGTCAAAACTGGAGTTCAGCATGGCTTCAAAGAAATCTCCGTTCGGCATAAAATCAGTCCAGTGGCGCTGTCCTTGGAAGCCTGCCAACAAGGCGTTGCGTCCTTTTGCTTCCTCAGGAAATTTTGCTTCAAGTTTCTTGTTTCCGATCATCAAATCGCGGACGATGATCATGCACTTAACACAGATTTCCCATGTTTTATCTTTCCGTTCCCGTGAATGCTGCATTTTTTCGGGGTTGTCGTCCTTCCCCTCTTTGCAGTGTTCTTTTGTCCATGCAAGCGCTTTTTTGAATTCTTCTTCATCGTAGATATTCTCGTTGATGCGCCGAATAAGTTCGGACATATCGACGGTTTCATTTCTCATACCGAGATACCGCTGGAAAAAGTCCTGAGAAACGATCGAACCTGCAATCCCCATCGAGACGCTTCCGATAGACAGATACGATTTTCCCCGCATCCATGCAGCGGCAAGGGCTGCACGGGCAAAAAGCAAGATTTTTTCTTTTACATCGCGGGGAATAGCAGTGTCATCGGCATCTTGAACATCGCGTCCGTAAATGCCGAATGCGGGCAGCCCCTTCTGGGTGTGTCCTGCAAGTACGGCCGCAAGATATACCGCGCCGGGCCTTTCCGTACCGTTAAAGCCCCATACTGCCTTGATAGTCATGGGATTCATATCCATGGTTTCGGAACCGTAGCACCAGCAGGGGGTTACGGTCAGCGTAATATCCACGCCTTCCCGCTGAAATTTTTCCTCGCAGGCAGCAGCCTCGCCGACACCGCCGATAGTAGAATCTGCGATAACGCACTCAACCGGCATACCGTTCGGATGGCGGAGATTTCCGCTAATCAGCGCCGCAGCGCTCTTTGCCATATTCATGGTTTGGTCTTCAAGACTCTCCCGCACTCCCTGCTGCCGGCCGTCAATAGCCGGTCTAATACCGATTTTCGGTAAGTGTCCTTTATACCGGTTTACCGGTTCCGTTTGCTTAAACTGTGTTGACATACGTCCTCCTAAATAAAGATAATTGTGAAAACGGGGCTGTCCAAAAACTTCAGTTTTTGGACAGTTTCCTTAGATTTAATTTGCGATGTTTTTATTTAAGTTATTATATTATAAAAACTTAAATAAAAACTCGTCGGGCATCTCTATTCCGAAGGATGCGAAGCAAATCTAACCGAGTTTTTAGAGATGCCCTTGTGTCTATGTTTTACCGATACGTTTTCTCATATCGAAAAATACTGCAAAAAGAATAATCGCTCCCTTCATCAAAAGCTGATAGTATGAATCGATACCGAGATAGGTCATACCGTAGTTGATAATACCCATAATCAATACGCCGATAAGAATATTGCTCATACTTCCGACACCGCCTGACTGGGAAACGCCGCCGACCGTTACCGCAGCAATCGCATCAAGCTCCATACCGTTTGCAGTTAAGGCATTTGCAAGTCCCAAACGGGCAGCCTGTAAGACACCGGCAATACCGTACAAAAGACCGGCGAACAAATACACTTTTACCAAATCCCGCTCCACGTTAATGCCGGAAACCTTTGCCGCTTGGGGATTTCCTCCGATTGCATAGAAGTGGGCGCCGAGTTGGGTATGGCGCAGCAAAAACCACACAACGATAGCGGCAATCGCAACATAAATTGCGAGATTGGGAATAAACCCGACGCTTCCCTGTGAAATCAGTTTAAAGCCGGGTTTAAGACTTCCGATAACGGCTGCCTTTGTGTAAATCAGCTGAAGACCGCGGGCAAGCGAATAGGTGCCGAGCGTTGCTATAAAGGGCGGCAGCTTAGCATACGCCACTAACACTCCGTTAAACAGGCCGAACAACCCGCCGACTCCCACGCCTGCAAGAATCGGAACAAAGAACGGAAAATCCATACCCGGATACAGCGCTCCCGAATATCCCGGCGTTTGTGCAAAAGAAGCGGCAACACTCGCCGTCAGACACACAACAAAACCGATTGAAAGATCTATTCCGCGTGTAAGAATGATTAACCCTACACCGAAAGCGGCAAAAGCACGTACTGCCTCGGCAATAACTAAGTTTCTCATTGAAGCGGGGGCAAGAGAGCTGCCTCCCGTTAAAACCGCCAATACGATAATTAAGCCGATAAAAGTAAAAAGATTGGTATAATCTTTAAGCAGTTTTTTTGATGTCAATAATACGGATGAATTTGAATGCATTCTTTTTACCCTCTTATGAAAACATTAGGAAAAATCTGCGGCAAGCCTCATAATGGCTTCCTGTGTTGCTTCTTTTTTATCCAAAATACCGGTAAGCCTGCCTGCACACAACACCATAATTCTATGCGACATTCCGATAAGCTCCGGCATTTCAGATGAAACCATAATAATGGATTTGCCCTGACGTGCGAGTTCCGCCATAATGGTATAAATCTCATATTTAGCCCCAACGTCAATACCGCGTGTCGGTTCATCCATAATGAGGACATCCGGCACCGTCATCAGCCAGCGGCCGACAATGACTTTTTGCTGATTTCCTCCCGATAAATTTCGTATTTGTGCAGCCATTGACGGTGTTTTTGTCCTAAGCGAATCATTGAGCTTCTTTGAACATTCCGCAATCTTTTTATGCTGCAGCGTATGATATTTTGTTTTGTAATTTTTTAATGATGCAATAGCCGTGTTTTGGGTTATTGATAACAGCGGAAATATTCCCGACCCCCTGCGGTCTTCGGTGATAAGCGCTATTCCGTTCCGAATGGCATCCCGAGGAGATCGGATGGTAACATGTTTTCCGTTTACTTCAATAGTACCGGCAGAAATTCCCCGCAATCCGAAAATACTTTCCACAAGTTCCGTGCGCTGCGCCCCGACCAGCCCCCCAATGCCGAGAATTTCACCGGCACGCAGCTCAAAACTCACGTTTTTAAAGGAAGCGGGGGCAGCAGCCGTCAAATTTTTAACCGATAACCGTACCGCTCCGATCTCCGTTTCAAATTCAGGAAAACGCCGGAAATTAGAGCGGCCGACCATCATCGTAATTAAGCTGTCTTCGGTAAGGTCTTCAACAGGGTAGGAACCGATCATGGCGCCGTCGCGCATAACCGACACCTCATCGGAAATGCGGAATATTTCATTCATTTTGTGTGAAATATAGATGACGGCAACATTACGCTGCTTTAAACTTTCGATTATCGTAAACAGATGCTCCGTTTCCTTTTCCGTAAGAGAGGAAGTCGGTTCATCCATTACCACCACACGGGCACCGTAAGATAGGGCCTTAACGATTTCACAAGCCTGTTTGTTGTAAATGGAAAGTGAACCCATATATGCATTCACATCGATATCCATATCCAACTCTT
>CAUPUT010000101.1:0-6089 GCA_963514615.1 uncultured Treponema sp. | reverse complement strand
GAGGGGAGGGTGGAGATGTTGGTGTAGAGATAATACTCATTTCTTTCAAAATAACTCTCCTTTTTCTATCAAGGAATGATAAAAATGAAACAATCAGCATCCTCGACGCAGAACATCGGGATTGTTGACTCATACTTATAATTATATAACCGTTCACTCAATTTTGCAAGGAAAATATGACAGGGATTTAACCAAGAATACGCAGCAGCAATTAACTAATGCATTAATGGGTAATTGGAAATATAATTACGCATCACCAATTACCCATTGCCAATTCTTTGGCCTGCCCTTTTCTACTCTTTTACCGCTCCGGCGGCAAGGGATTTTAACAGGAATTTCTGCCCTGCCATAAACAGCAGCGTAAACGGCACTGCAACGAGCAGCGCTCCGGCGGCAAACATCGTAAAGTTATCGTTTGCACGGCCGTTAATCAGCTCGAAAAGGCCGAGCGCCAAGGTCTTTTTATCGTCGCTGCGCAAAATAAGGCGCGGAAAGATAAAGTCCATCCACGGCGCGGTAAAGCTGGTAAGCGCAAGGAACATAATCATCGGCTTTACCATCGGCAGTACGATTTTCACGTATGTGGTAAATGAACCGGCGCCGTCGACATGGGCGGCTTCTTCAACGCTTTTCGGCACCGTATCAAAATAGCCTTTCATCAGCCATACGTTAAAGGGCACACTGCCCGCCGCATATACCAAAAGGAGCCCCCAATGGGTATTTAAGCCGTTTATCTTCCATAGCAGTACATACGTTGCAACCATTCCGATAAAGCTTGGGAACATCTGCAACACAATCATAGAAGCAAGCAGCGGCTTTCGCAGCGGGAACCTAAAACGGGAAAAGATATAGGCGGCGGTTACACAGACAGCCAAGGTCAAAAGAACATTGAACACTGCAATCTTGAGGGTATTGCCGTACCATTTAACGTAGTTAGTGCCGCGCACATCGGTTGTACCTTCGACGATTTTATCTGCGGGTGTTAAAAGCCGTTTAAACTGATACACCGACGGTTCCTTGGGGATAGGAGAAATGCTTGTTGCCGCCAACGAATTGGTCTTGGTAAAGGCTGCGCCGACCGTAAAGGCAACGGGATAGAGGACAAAGAGCACCGTCGAAATAAGGACGGTATACAGGATAATCAGCACCAGTATGGTACTCAGAGAATGTTTTTTCATTACAGTTCTCCTTCTTTAAACGCCTTGGTATGCGTAAAATTATAGACTGCGAACGGCACCAGCACGACAAACACGAGGATGGAAAGTACCGAGGCAAGGTTATACAACGTCGGCGTATCATACGTGAGTTTATAAATCCACGAAATCAACAGGTCGGTTGCACCCGCCTTTGTCTGAATACTGTCGTCAAGATTCGGACCGCCGGCAGTAAGGAAGAATACCGCACCGAAGTTGTTGATATTGGCGGCAAACTGCATAATGAGAATAGGCATCGTTTGGAACAGCACCAGCGGAAGGGTGATGCGGAAGAACTGCTGCAATTTATTCGCACCGTCAATGGTTGCCGCCTCATAAATATCCGCAGGGATAGCCGTCATATTGCTGGTAATCAATATCATACTATACGGAAAGCCGATCCAAATATTAACCAACAGCATCGTAATCTTTGCCATCAGCGGATCGGAAAGCCACTTAATCGGTTCACTCAAAAGACCGAACTGCATCAGCGAGCGGTTGATGGGGCCGAACGTTCCGTTCAAAAGGTTCGCCCAAATGAACAAGCTCAGCATAACCGGAATGGCATACGGCAGGATAAACACGGTTCGGAAGAATTTCGGCAGCTTGATGCGCTTGTCGACGAGGATCACCGCAAATATCATACCGGTAAAATAACAGGTCGTGGTTGCAAAGAACGCCCAGATAACCGTCCACAGAGCGACGCGCCCGAAAGCGGAGAACCAACTGTTCGCCAACTTGGAATTGAACATCGTAACAAAGTTTTCAAAACCGACCCAGTCAACAAGGTTGTTCGGCGGGATGTGCTTTGGCGATGAATAATTCGTAAAGGCAACCAGCGCCGAAAAGATGAGCGGCAAAACAGTGAAAAACAAGATCAAGAGGATCGCAGGGCTTAGTCCGAGATACGGAAACGCCGATTCGACAAACTTCTTGCGGGCTTCCGCAGCGGACGGATAGCGCTGCTTTTCCACGATATAGGCCGCCGTTTTTTTGGCAGTGATCACGTTCGCAACATACACGCCGATAAACACGACGAGTAACAGCACGGTGATAAGACCGCCGATCATCATAAAGATGGAATGATCCTTCATCTTGATAGGGACATTCGGTTTTTCATCCCCGAGTGTGATAAGGCCGATCAGACTCCGCACGATGGGGCCTTTTCCATTGAACTGCATAACCGTCTGATCAAAAAAGATCAAAAATAATACCGCCAATTCCATCAAAGCGAAAAAGGCGCCGCGCACGTATTGCTTTAAATAGAGGATCTGACCGAGCCCCATAAAGCATGTCGATGCGGTTGATGTCTTTTTGATAATTGATTTGTCGATAACGGCAGCGCCTTGTAAGGTCGTTGTAGCCATTAAAACTCCTCCTATAAAAACTTTTGCAGGATGTTTAAACATCCGAAAAAGTTTTTAGTCGTGCGCATGTCCTGCAACGAGGAGCTTTGCTCCGAAGTTCAGGACGGCGCACCCGTAAATAATCGAGTTTGCACCGCAAACTTTACCGCCACGGATGGCGGTGGTTATAACAGAAGCGATATTTTGGCATTGCCAAAATTCGCCATCAACCGATGTACACGGAAGTTCATCGGTTGATGAGGTGTTCAAAAAAGATAAAGCCGCCGGGCTGTACCGTTTTTGCCCTGCAGCGCAGGGATACGAAAACTTGCGTTTTTTCGTCTATTATCTGCGCGATTGATACCGGAGCCGTACCGCAATTGAGAATGAGGTCTATGCTCCGCGTAATCGGCACTTCCGCGGTTTCAACGGTCTCCGTAGTTTCCGCAGGTTCTACCGTTTCGGCATACTTTTGCAAATGAATAATTCTATTCGGTTCGCTTTCGGCAAGCGGTACGTCATGCAGATATGAGTAACCGGAAGCGGTCATTGCCGGATGCGTATGGCGCAAAGCAATCAACTGCCGCATCATGCTCATCGGTTCGGCGTATTCACCTGCTTCGATAGCCTGCCACGGCATACAGCGGCGGCAATCGGGATCATGTCCGCCTGCAAGCAGAACCTCGCTGCCGTAATAGATACACGGCGAACCGGGCAGGCTCAACAGCAGGGCGTATTGCTGCCATACGGCGGACACATCGCCGTCATTGCGGGTAAAAAGGCGCGGCGTATCATGGGAATCCAGCAGATTAAACAGGCCTACGGTAACAGGTTCGGGATAGGCGGTAAAGACGGCATTTATTTCCCGCTCAAAAGTCAGGGCGGGCAGCGTTTTATCACAAAAGAATTTCCAGAAGCACAGCGCGAGCGGATAATTCATTACCGAATCCAACTCGCCGCCGCGCAGCCACGGCAAGGCACTGCGCCATATTTCTCCAAGCAGGTAAAAGTCTTTTTTAAGACTGCGCATCCGCCGATAAAGCTGCCTGCAAAATGTGTGCGAAAGCTCATTCGCAACATCGAGCCGAATCCCGTCAATATCATAACTGCGCACCCATGTTTCGCATACATTCAGCAGGTAATCAATGACAGCAGGATTATTGGTATTCAGCTTCGGCATCGTATCGACATACGCAAAAACGCTGTATCGTCCGCTCTTTCCGTTTGTACCGGACGGTCGGTTTCGGCTCGCGGCGGCTTCACATTCCGGTTCTGCAACGATTTCAAAGGGCCATTCTTTTACGATGAACCAATCGAAATACGGCGAGGCTTTTCCGTTGCGGACAACATCCTGCCACAGTGCAAAGTCCCAGCCGCAGTGGTTAAAGACGCCGTCCAGCATCACTTTTATACCGCGTGCATGGGCTTCTTTCACCAGCGTATGCAGATCATCTGCGCTGCCGAATGCAGGATCGATATTCAGATAATCGGATGTATCATACTTATGCACACTCGGCGAAACATTAACCGGATTAAGATATAAGCCGGTAATATTCAAATCGGCAAGATAGCCGAGCTTTTCGATAATACCCCGAAGCGTACCGCCATAGTGTTCATTGTTGGTAACGGCATCCTCGGCAGCAGGCCACGGCAGATCATTCGGTTTCTGCGAGGAGGTATCCCTGCAAAACCGATCGGGAAAAATTTGATACCACACTGTGTGGGGTACCCAATCCGGTACGCGGACGCATTCGGCGCCGTCCAGCCACGGAAACTCAAAACCGGGAAAATTACCGGTTATCCGGCGCAGCGTAACAAGCTCATCTGCCGTGTAAAACCCGTTTTCCAGACAGTAGCGGACATCGCCTTCGTCTTGGCCGTGCAGTTCAAAGCAGTATTTACACCGTCCATAAGGAAGCATAACCGTTACCTGCCACCAGGTATGATACGGAAGCTCTTTTTTGCGGGTGATTTCCTGCCGTTTGCCTTCCCATGCCCAGCCGGCCGGTGTTACCGAACCGTCGAACGGATCTCCGTAGATAATAAACATACGGCTTATGTCACTGCCGGTTTTAATGCCGATCATAAGTTCATTTTCATTGAGCGGATAACAAAAATTATCCGTACTGCGATGTTCTATTGCCGAAAACTGCATACCAAGCACCTATATCTAAGGGAACTGTCAAAAACCCGATTCGCAATCCGTTTTACAGACTGTGAATCGGGTTTTAAAAGATACCGTTTGGGAACCTCTAAAAACGTGAGTTTTTAGAAATACCCTATTGTATCGACTCCATTGTAGCCGCAGCAGCATTCAGTTTTTCCGTAACATTGCCGCCGTCCCAGATATTCGCAAAAGTTGCATTCATTGCAGACCAGTATTTACCCATTTCGGGAATGGTGGGCATCGGTGTAGCGTATTGCGCCTGCGCTAAAATACCTTGGCTCAACGGATCGCTGATGGTGATATCGGAGCGGGGCGGAATTTGTTTGGTCATTTCGTACCGTTTTTCCAACATCGGCTTTGAGGTGAGGAATTTTGCAAAGTCCTGCGCTTCCGCCGGATGATCGCTGTAGGCGCTGACAAAGGCCAAGCGGAGACCGGAGAACGATGCCGGGGGATTGGTCATGCCGGGGAATACCGGAATGGGTGCAATACCGTAGTTAAGGCCTGTTTTTGAAAAATCGGAGATCTTCCACGGGCCGGTAATAATCATCGCGGCTTTACCTTCCGTAAACGAGGAATTGCAGAAATCGTCGGTAATGTCGCCTGACGGAACATCGAGCATTTTCTTGCGAAGGCTCTGGAAATAGGTTAAGCCGGTAATAGCATTGGGGCTATTGACGTTATGCTGTTTGGGGTCATCGCCGTTCGGGCCGAAAAGCGGTGCGCCGAAGCCGCTCATAAAGATGTAGTTAAAGTATGCGTTTCCGACACCCCAGACCATCGCGTACTTATTTTGAGCTTTATCGTTCCATCCCTTTGCAAAGGCTTCTACCTCCTCCCATGTCTTGGGGGCTTCCGGTAAAAGGTCTTTATTATAGAACAATGCATAGGTTTCGATTGCAAGCGGATACCCGTAGTTTTTTCCTTCATACGCGGTGGATATCAGCGCAGCAGGAATAAAGTTGTCGAGGACGGATGCATCGTCAAAGGGAAGAATATGACCGCCTGCAACGAGCGCTCCGATGTGGTCGTGCGGCGCAACAAAGATATCTGCGCCGACACCTGCGGGGCCATCCATTTCAATCTTTGTCCGCGCATCAACCGACTGCACCGGCTCATACACAAAGGATACGTTCGGATGCGCTTTCTTGTATTCTTCCGCAGCGAACAAGATAAAATCTTTTTCGGCGCCTTCGGATTCCCATATTTTGATGGTAACCGTTTCACCTTTCATATCGCCGGCTTTATCGTCCTTCTTCTCGGAACCGCCACCGCAGCCCGTAAGAGCAAGAAGAAGCACCAAAGATACACAGGCTGAAAGCCCTATAATTGCTTTTTTCATATAACACCTCCAATCTGTTATGAAAAAAATCTACTAAACCT
>CAUPUT010000100.1:0-6257 GCA_963514615.1 uncultured Treponema sp. | reverse complement strand
ACCTATCCTGATGACTTTATGTCGCAACAGGAAACGACTATTACGCAGATTGCCGCTCTCGCAGACGATCCGATGATGAAAGCTATTATCGTCAATCAAGGAATTCCCGGAACTGCAGAGGCGTTTAAGCGCGTTCGGGAAAAACGTCCCGACATATTGCTGTTTGCAGGAGAACCGCACGAAGACCCGCTGGTTATTCAAGCTGCGGCTGATATGGCGATAAGCAACGACTTTGTGTCCCGCGGATATACGATTGTTTGGGCGGCGAAAGAGCTTGGTGCAAAGACGTTTGTGCATATTTCGTTCCCGCGGCACATGTCCTACGAAACGCTCGGACTCCGCCGCCAAATTATGGAAGCGGCATGTAACGATACCGGGGTGAAGTTTGTGTTTGAAACCGCTCCCGACCCGACAAGCGATGTCGGCGTTGCCGGCGCTCAGCAATTTATTCTCGAAAAAGTACCGCAGTGGATTGAAAAGTACGGCAAAGAAACTGCGTTCTTCTGTACGAACGATGCGCATACGGAGCCGCTCTTAAAGCAACTTTTACAGTACGGCGGTATCTTTGTTGAAGCAGACCTTCCTTCGCCGTTAATGGGATATCCGGGAGCGCTCGGTATCGACCTTACCGAACAGGCGGGCGACTTTGCGGCTATCTTAAAGAAGGTTGAACAGTCCGTGATCGACAAGGGCGGTGCAGGCCGGTTCGGTACATGGGCATATTCTTACGGCTTTACGGTCAGCGCCGGTTTGGGTGAATACGCCCGCCGCATTATCGACGGCGAAGCGGAGAAAGGCAGCCTTACGGATCTGTCAAAAGCGCTGGGTGTCTTTACCCCTAACGCACGGTGGAAGAGCGCGTACTACACGGATGCCAACACCGGTGTGCGTGCGAAAAATCAGGCGCTGGTATTTATGGATACCTATATCCTCGGAAAAGGCTTTTTGTCGACAACCGAGCAAGAGGTGCCGCGTAAATACTTGAATATGAAATTTAATAAATAGTAGAGAATGGAAACTATTTAAAAAAAAGCCTCCTCAGCAGAACGGGTACATGGAAAATTTTGAAGTAAACCTGTTCCGAGACGAAAGTTGCGGAACAGGTTACCTTGAATGCGTGTACCCGTTTTTTTTATCGTTTTTATCGATAGTAAAGAGGAAACATTGAGATCGGGTATCTCTATTGTTTATAAGGATGATAGAAGTTTATGAATAATGATGAAGTTATCTTATCCATCGATCATATTACGAAGGAATTTTCAGGAACGCCCGTTTTGCAGGGCGTGAGTTTTGATGTCCATGCGGGAGAAGTGATCGGGCTGGTAGGAGAAAACGGAGCCGGAAAGACAACGCTTATGAGTATTCTGTTCGGTATGCCGGTGATCACCGAGACCGGCGGCTACGGCGGAACCATTCGGATGCAGGGCAAAGAGGTCGTGTTCAAAACGCCGTTCGACGCTCTCGGTGCGGGCGTCGGGATGGTGCATCAGGAATTTTCGCTGATTCCGGGTTTTTCTTCCGGTGAAAATATTATGTTGAACCGCGAACTCGAACAGGAAAGCATTATCTCCGACCTCTTTGGGCCGCGGCTTACGACGTTAAACCGCAAAGCGATGCGCGAGCGGGCGCAGCAGCGGCTTAACCAACTCGGGGTTTCGATTAGTGCAAAGACGCTCATTTCCGAAATGCCGGTCGGGCATAAGCAGTTTACCGAAATTGCCCGCGAAATAGACCGCGATAATGTGCGGCTTTTGGTGTTGGATGAGCCGACTGCCGTCCTTACCGAATCGGAGGCGGATGTTCTGCTCAAATCCATCAAGGCGTTGGCGGAGAAGGGCATCGCGGTTATCTTTATTTCCCATCGCTTGCACGAAGTTATGGAAATTTGCGATCGGGTTGTCGTGTTGCGCGACGGCGTTTCAATCCAAGACACGGAGACGACAAAAACGGACATTCAGGCGATTGCGGCCGCGATGGTGGGAAGAAAGGTTGAAGGGCAGACGGCCGAAAGAACGGCGCGTCAGTTTGAAGAAACCATCCTCGAGGTAAAACACCTGTGGGTGGATATGCCGGGAGAGCTGGTCGATGATACGTCTTTCTCCGTTAAAAGGGGAGAGATATTCGGCATCGGCGGTTTGGCAGGGCAGGGAAAAATCGGTGTCCCCAACGGTATTATGGGGCTGTTCCGTGCGGGTGGTGAGGTTATCTTTAAAGGCAAGCCGCTCGACATCAGCAAAACCTCAAAAGTGCTTTCGGAAGGGATTGCCTTTGTTTCCGAAGATCGGCGCGGCGTCGGCCTTTTGTTGGATGAAAGTCTTGACTGGAATATCGCTTTTACCGCTATGCAGGCCAAGCATAAATACTTAAAAAAATATCTGGGCGGGTTAATCACCGTCCGCGACGAAAAAGCGATGAAGGCGCTTGCCGACGAGTATATCAAGATGCTGCAAATTAAATGCACCGGTTCCCAGCAAAAGGCGCGGGAGCTTTCCGGCGGTAATCAGCAAAAGCTGTGTTTGGCAAAAGCATTTTGTCTGGAGCCAGATTTGCTCTTTGTTGCGGAGCCGACGCGGGGTATCGATGTAGGCGCCAAGGCACTGGTGTTGGAAGCAATCCGTACATTGAATAAAGAAAAAGGCGTTACCGTTGTGATGATTTCCAGTGAACTTGAAGAGCTGCGGTCTGCGTGCGACCGTATTGCGGTCGTATTCCAGGGCAAGGTTGCGCATATACTGCAGCCGTCCGAAGATCCGGCTGAGTTTGCGCTTTATATGGCAGGAGTAAAATAGATGGAACAATTAAAAAAACACCTTGCGGCATTCGGATGGCCGCGCATTATCATTTTCTTGTTTTTATTGTCGCTGTTTATTGCGGCTCCTTTTGTCAATGTCAGTATCGGCGCTTCCCTGTCGGATACGATAAACCGCTTCGGTATGAATGCCCTCTTGGTGCTTGCGATGGTGCCGATGGTGCAGGCTGGCTGCGGTCTTAACTTCGGGTTATCGCTCGGCGTTATCGGCGGGCTGCTCGGTGCAACGCTCGCAATGGAACTGAACCTAACCGGATGGGCAGGCTTTTTTTCAGCCGTCTTATTCACGGTACTGATATGTGCGGTGATCGGCTATGCTTACGGTAAACTCTTGAATCTGATTAAAGGCGAAGAGATGACGATCGCTTTGTATGTCGGCTTTGCTGCGGTTATGTTCATGTCGATTTTGTGGCTGCTATTGCCGTACACCAATCCGACAATGGTGTGGGGCTATGCGGGAAAAGGCTTGCGTACGACGATTACCCTTGAAGGATACTGGCTGAAAATACTGAACAATTTATGGGCATTTAAAATCGGCGCGTTCGTGTTTCCGACCGGGCTTATTCTCTTTGTCTTTATCTGCTTTTTTATTATGAAGGTATTTATGAAGACACGGACGGGAACGGCGTTGACTGCGGTCGGTTCAAATCCCGAATTTGCACGAGCAAGCGGCGTGAATATCGACCGAGCGAGGATTATCAGTACGGTGCTGTCTACCGTTATCGGCGGCGTCGGGATTTTGCTGTATCAGCAAAGTTTCGGCTTTATTCAGCTGTACCAAGCTCCGCTCTTTATGGCCTTCCCTGCCGTTGCGGCTATTCTTATCGGCGGCGCCTCGGTCAATAAGGCGTCGATTTTAAATGTGATGCTGGGAACATTTCTGTTTCAAGGTATTTTGACAATGACTCCCTCCGTTATTAACAGTGTGCTGCAAACCGATATGTCGGAGGTTATCCGTATTGTCCTGTCAAACGGCATGATCTTATATGCACTGACGCGGAAAACGCAGGCGGCGAGGTAGATTATGGTATCGTCTAATATGCTTAAAAAAAAGTGGGAACATTTTTCCGCGGTTGATTTTATTCTGGATAATTTGGTATCCATCATATTTTTGGTTATTTCGTTCCTTGCCATTCCCGTGTCGGGGTTATCAGCGCACCATATTATCGCCGAAATTTTAACGCGGATCGGCAGAAACTCCTTTTTGGTGTTTGCGCTCATCCTGCCGATTATGGCCGGAATGGGGATTAACTTCGGGATGGTGCTCGGTGCGATGGCCGGGCAGATCGGCCTTATTTTTGCAATGGACTGGAGCATCGGCGGTATCTACGGGCTGGTGTTTGCAGCCGGTATCGGTATGCCGCTTTCCATCCTGCTCGGGATTGTTGCCGGTTCGGTGCTGAATCGCGCCCGCGGGCGGGAAATGGTTACGAGCTACATCCTCGGTTTTTTCTTTAACGGAATTTATCAGTTCTTTGTGCTGTACATCCTCGGGTCGGTTATTCCGATGCACAATAAGGCGATTATGCTTTCCCGCGGCTACGGGGTGCGTAATACGCTTGAGCTGGCGCCCGTTCGGCAGATGCTCGATACGGCCATTCCGTTGACGATTGCAGGGTTTAAAATTCCGATTCTTTCGTATCTGATTATCATTGCGCTGTGTTTTTTTATCGTGTGGTTTAGAAAGACAAAGCTCGGACAGGATATGCGGGCAATCGGTCAAAATCAAGCGGTTTCGCTCGCCTCCGGTATTGCGGTTGAGCGGACACGGATTATTTCGATTGTTATTTCGACGGTGCTTGCCTGTATCGGACAGATTATCTTCTTGCAGAATATGGGAAACATGAGCACCTATAACGCGCATGATCAAACCGGTTTCTTTGCTGCCGCGGCAATCCTTGTCGGAGGCGCTTCGGTGAATAAGGCAAGCATTAGAAACGTCTTTATCGGCATTATCTTGCTGCACTTTTTGTACATCGTTACGCCGATGGCGGGGCAGCATCTCTTTGATTCTGCGATGATCGGCGAATACTTCAGACAGTTTTCCGGCTATGCGGCGATTGCGTTATCGCTTGTTATGCACGCGGCGCGTAATCAAAAGAATGCGGAAAAACAGCGGGCTGCGCTGCGGGCCGAAAGCGGGAGGGCATAATGATTCGAGTACGTTCAAAAAAAGGTCAGCGGCTGGTTAAAATAGGCTTGGTTGTTTTTTACTTGCTCATTATGGCGCTTATGTTTTTATTCGGCCGCTCTCATACCGTGCTGATAGACAACAACAACGATCCGAACGGTGCATATAAAGCGATTGACGGCTGTACTATTTCATTTAATGGAGAAAAGCCTATCGAGATGTTTAAGGGCGACCGCGATAAAATTATGCTGCGAGGGCAAACTCATCGCGTGAAAGTTAGCTTCTTTAACGGACAAGAAGATGTTACCGGTACTATCACCATTCCGCTTTTTGAAGATGCGGTGATGGTGTCAATTCCGGCCTTTACTAAAGGCGAAAATGCCGTCAGTCACTTTGAGCTGTACGCTCCATCGGAAGAGTAGGGGAGATGGTGATGTCCAAAAAGAAACAGACTTTTGAGACATCACTCATGATTTATCCTCGTGATAGGGTCTTTACGGTTTGGATTTTAATCAGTATGTTATATGGAAATGCTAATCGGCAAAAGATTACCGATTAATGTGAGGAGCCTGCTATGATGCGTTCATTATTATTAACCGTTAGACAGCTTATCAATGCCTATCTTTTTTTGTGCTTTATTAAGATTTTGTTGTCGTGGGTTCCTTCTGCGGCGTATTCATCATTCGGCAGGGTATTGTCATCCATCTGTGATCCTTATCTGAATTGGTTTAGACGCTTCAGATTTACCCGCATCGGTATGGTCGATTTTTCACCTATTTTGTCGCTCGGGATATTGTCCATTACGGCGCAGCTTATCACGTCCATTCTTGCAACCGGTACGATTTCCCTCTGGGCGGTAGTTGTCAGTATAATACAGCTGATATGGTCATTTGTCAGCTTTATCCTTAACCTGCTTATCATTTTCTTGATTATCCGGTTGGGGTACGATCTTTTCGGCTCATCAAATAGCTCTCCGTTTTGGTATAACTTGGATAGATTTTTAAGCCCCGTTATTGCCAAGACTACCGGCCTTTTTCAACGAAAACCTCTGCAGTATCGTACTCGACTGATATTGACGATTATCCTTATACTTTTACTCCGCATTGTGCTTGGCCTTTTTTTCGGTTCTCTGGTGTTCCAGTTCCAAGTGATACGGTTTATGTAGAAAACACTACGGATCACTATTGACTATCAATTACTGAAAATCAGAGCCGAGATTTTTAGGTAATGGAGTTTACTTAAAAAGGATATCGCTTTTCCGTACGCCTTGATCGGGCAGGGCAGCGAGTGCGGCGGAGAGTGGTTGCTGCGTAACGG
>CAUPUT010000099.1:0-6266 GCA_963514615.1 uncultured Treponema sp. | reverse complement strand
AGCGATGCGGAGAAGGACTAGCCTATGGAAAAAAGTATATCATCGGGACAGAAACAACAAATTGCAAGAGAGATATCAGCAGAAGAACAAGAGGTGTATTTTAACGAACTTGCCGAATTAACAAAGGTCGGAAGCATCCCTACGATGATTGTTGACAGTAATTTAGTTATACGCCACATGACTGAGAGTGTGTATACATTATTTGCAGGTTATTACGCATTGGAGAAAAAGCCGTTTTTTAATGTATTCGGTAGGGTTTTTACTCAGGCAGAGATAAAAGACTTTTTTGAAAGCATACGATCGCGAGAAAAAGGCTGGTCATGGATCGGCAATATGGTGCATAAATCGCATACGTTAAAAACGCTTTATACGAGAGTGCGGTTTCATCCTATTTTTGACAAGGCGAACCGTTACCTGCTTGGATATTGGGTGATTATTGAAGACATAACAGCGCAGCAGATCGAAACCTATAAATTGATGCTGAACGGTTTGCTGCAAGCGTCAATGTTGAAAGACAACGATACGGGAAACCATGCACAACGGCTTAATTTTTATTGTCAAGAATTTGCCGAGTACCTGTTTGGACTTAATCTGTATCCTCAAATTACCCCGGATTTTATCGATAATATTTCCTTTTTGGCCGCTATCCATGACATAGGCAAAATCGGTACACCCGATTATATCCTGCAAAAACAGAGCAAATTAACCGGTATCGAATGGGAGGTAATGAAGGAGCATACCATAAACGGTGCGCTTATTGTGTCATCCTATCCTATTCCAATGGCAAAAGAAATAACGCTGAGCCATCATGAACGGTGGGACGGTTCCGGATATCCCTTTAAGCTTGAAGGAGATATGATACCGCTTTCGGCGAGGATTGTAGCAATAGCTGACGTATACGATGCGTTGCGCATGAAGCGCTCATATAAGAGCGAACGTTCACATGATGAAGCTGTACAATATATTTTTGAAAATGCCGGAAAACATTTTGATCCGCTGTTGGTAACACACTTTAAAAAGATTCATCATGCATTTGATAGAATTTGGCAGACCCTTAAAGATGATCAGGACGAGCACCTCAGTACAGCGGTTGCTCAAGCAGTAGTATAGAAAGCAATTGGCAATAATTCATAATTGTAAAGATTTTGCATAAAAAATGCAAAAAAAACTAAAGTTTTTAGCTTATACCTCCGATAAAAGATATGGAGATATTCTACCCGAAATCTCTAAAAACTGAGAGGTTTTAGAAATTCTCTATTTTTCTTGAAAAGCACGGATGCTTTTCAGTACCACATTTCATGGAGGAATGCTATGGTTATCAATCACAACATGAGTGCAATGTTTGCACAGCGTACATTAGGCGTTACCGATGTACGTATTGGCAAGGACATCGAAAAACTGTCCAGCGGTATGCGTATCAACCGCGCAGGCGATGATGCTTCCGGACTTGCAGTTTCCGAAAAAATGCGTGCTCAAATACGCGGTTTAAATCAAGCCTCGGCAAACGCATCGAATGGAATCAGCTTTATTCAAGTTGCCGAAGCGTATCTGCAGGAAACAACCGATATTATGCAGCGTATCCGCGAGTTGGCGGTACAAGCGTCAAACGGCATTTATAGCGCGGAAGACCGGATGCAAATTCAGGTCGAAGTTTCCCAGCTTGTTGCCGAAGTTGACCGCATTGCAAGTTCCGCTCAATTTAACGGCATGAATATGCTTACCGGACGCTTTGCACGTGAAGGCGGAGAAAACTCCGTAACCGGATCAATGTGGTTCCACATCGGTGCCAACATGGATCAGCGTATTCGCGTGTACATTGGTACCATGACGGCTCATGCTCTTGGCGTACGCGATTTGAGCGACAATAGAACAATGACGATTGAAACTGCGGAAGATGCAAACCACAGCATCGGTACAATTGATGAGGCATTAAAGAAAATTAACAAGCAGCGGGCTGATCTCGGTGCATACCAGAACAGACTGGAAATGGCCGTTGTCGGAATAGACATTGCCGCAGAGAATTTGCAAGCGTCCGAATCACGCATCCGCGATGCCGATATGGCAAAGCAGATGGTCGAGTATACGAGAAATCAGATACTCAACCAGTCCGGTACTGCAATGCTGGCACAGGCAAACTCAAATACTCAGCTAGTGCTCTCATTATTGCGGTAATTTATTGCTTAACTCTCTTGTCTTTTTTTCGGCAAGAGAGTATACTAGTTACAGTAATAACGAGAACCGGTGGAATGCTGCCGGTATCTCGTTACCATGATCTTTGAAAAACACCCTTAGGGAGCCCTGTATAGCAGTATTATTGGTCTTCGGTTAGTACATCGGAAACCAATAATACTGTGTAAAAAACAGAGGGAAAAGGCGCAACCAATTTCCGTAACGTTTTTATACAGTGATTATTTCCGGCATGGATGCCGGAAGCAGACTTCAAGGAGGGTTATATGATTATTAACCACAACATGAGCGCTATGTATTCACAGCGCAACACAGGCATTGTCGAGACCAGCATTGCAAAAGACATAGAAAAGCTTTC
Source organism: uncultured Treponema sp. (assembly GCA_963514615.1). Classification (GTDB taxonomy): domain Bacteria; phylum Spirochaetota; class Spirochaetia; order Treponematales; family Treponemataceae; genus Treponema. The sequence goes on along the minus strand of CAUPUT010000099.1, from coordinate 3,721 downwards.
CAGCGGTATGCGCATTAATCGCGCAGGCGACGATGCTTCCGGACTTGCAGTATCCGAAAAAATGAGAAGCCAGATCCGCGGTTTAAATCAAGCAGGGCAGAACATACAGAATGGTGTTTCTTTTATCCAAGCAACAGAAGGATATTTAGCTGAAACCACCGATATTATGCAGCGTATGCGCGAGTTGGCAGTTCAGGCTGCTAACGGTATTTACTCCGCTGAAGATCGTATGCAAATTCAGGTTGAGGTTTCTCAACTCGTGGACGAAGTGGATCGCATTGCAAGCCATGCTCAATTCAATGGTATGAACTTGCTTACCGGACGCTTTGCAAGAGATGCTGCTGACAATCAGCTGCAGCTGCATGTCGGTGCAAACATGGATCAGTCCGAGAAACTTTTCGTCGGAACAATGACTGCTATGGCTCTCGGCTTGATTGGCGGTGCTCAGGGCGGCGAAGGCGATATGATTAGTATCTCCTCTGTAGAAGGTGCTAACATGGCTATCGGTACTATCGACAATGCGTTGAAGCAGATCAACAAGCAGCGCGCAGACCTCGGTGCATACCAGAACCGTTTTGAACTTGCATACAATGGTGTTGCGATTGCTTCTGAAAACCTGCAGGCTGCCGAATCACGTATCCGCGATGCTGATATGGCAAAACAAGTTGTTGAATACACCAAGAATCAAATCTTGATGCAGTCAGGTACCGCAATGCTCGCACAGGCGAATACACAACCCCAGTCGGTTGTCCGCCTTCTTCAATAGCGCTCAGGAGAATCGGGAAAATACGTAAATCCTTAAATCAACAGTGAGGGTTTAAGTAAAAGAGGTCTCTGGATGTTATCTCTTTTCCCGGAACCTAAAAGGAAGAAGAAGCCGCGCCCTTCTTCTTCCTTTTTTTTATCTAAAAATTTTCAAACGGTTGGAAGCCGTAAGTTTATTTTGCAGATCACGCAGCTAATTTAATTTCATAAAGATTATTGATAGTACAGCCGACAATGCTAGTAGAGAAGGTTTATCCGGTTTGACGGTAAAGGGGTTAGAGTGTCCGATATGAATATTCCCGGCATAGGAGCCGGTAAATATGATAATCTTATTGAAACGCTAATGAAAAAAGAGCGTGCCCCGCGCGATTCAGCCGCTGAAGATTTAAAAAAATATGAACGGCAAAATGCTATTTGGAGAAAGATAAATCAATTCTCCAGTGAAATCCGTGAAAAGACCCGCGATCTTTATTCTTTTAACAATCCCTTTGTCGAGAAAACCGTTACATCTTCCAATGAACGGGCGGTAACGGCAACTGCTTCACGGGATGCTCGCGAACAAACCTTTAAAATTTCTATTGATCGGATTGCCCAAGCAGACTCTTTTTTATCCAACGAGGTTGCGAAAGATTTTCAAGTTTCAAAGGGTGTGTACACTTTTTCCGTCGGTGAAAAAAAGTTTTCGGTGAATTGGCAAGGCGGAAAATACCGGAGCTTTATTGATGCTATTAATAAAAAAGGAAAAGATGTTCTCCGGATTTCGGAAATAAAAACTTCGCCCGGTGCTGTTTCGCTGCTTTTTGAATCGCAGTTGACGGGAGAGGTGAATAAACTGGAATTTTCCGATGATGCGCTGTCTTTTGCGCTTGAAAACGGTCTGATAAAAAAGAATGATCGACCTGTCGTTGACGCCGAAAAAACGGAAGTTGCAATCCCTGCGCAAACAACGGAACGTATTGCTTTTTCCAAACCGGTACGCGGCTCACAGCAGTATGTGTTGGAATATACCGTATCCTTGCAAAACAACGCAACTCCCCCTGAAAAGCCTTCTTCTGAAAATCTGTCTGTTCCAAACGGCGAGCCTATTTATGAGCAGCTTGGTTCCGCATCGTATAAAGGGATAACTGTAACGAATGCGCCGAGCGATACAGGCATTGTGCCGGAAATGTTCGGATTACACTCGGGCACGGCTGTACCGGTAGAAGACTTCAATGTGCTTTCTCTGGTTTCGTCGCGTGGAACACTTATTCCGCTGCCTCCGCTTGCTGATACGGCTGAGGTGCAAACCTTTAGTATTCCCTTGAGCGAATACGGCGATATTACCGGAATTACCGTGCACAATAACAATACTGATAAGTCCGTATCCATAGAACAGATTAAGGTATATGATCCCAACGCAACGGGTGAATATATACCGGTTAATCCCGTCTCGCAGGCGCAGGAGGCCGTTTTGACATTTGAAGGTATTCCTGTAAAGCGAAGTACAAATAAAATCGATGATCTGATTCCGGGGGTAACGCTTCAACTTGAAGATAAAACCGATAAACCGGAAAATATCAGTATTAAACCGGATACTCAACCGGCAAAAGATGCGATTATCGAATTTGTTGCAAAATACAACCGGCTTTTAGCGGAAATCAATATTGTAACGAGTAATCAGCAAGCTGTTATTGATGAAATCGAATATTTTACCGACGATGAACGTAAAACAGCGGAAGAGAATCTCGGCGCTCTTTTCGGCGATACGACATTATCCGCTTTAAAAAACAACCTGCGTCAAATCGTTGCGAATGTATACCGCAAAAATACGGATACTCCGATCAGGACATTAGCGCAAATCGGTATATCGACAAAGTCGGACGCAAGTTCCGGTCTTAACGAAGCGCGGCTCCGCGGATATTTGGAAATCGATGAAAAAAAACTTGACGAAGCCTTAAAGAATTCCATCGAAGATGTTCGTTATCTCTTCGGATATGATACCGATAATGATGTACTAATCGATGATGGGGTCGCCTTTCAGGTATTTAAGCAAATAGATCCGTATGTACAGCGAGGTGGAATTTTTTCGACGCGTACAAACGGTTTAGCCGCTCAAATTAAGACGAGCAAGGATAAAATTGCACGGTACGATAAGGCGCTCGAAAAAAAAGAGCTGGAGCTGCGGCAAAAGTATGGGAATATGGACGGAACTTTGCGAAATTTGCAAAAGCAGTCGGACATGATTAATAATTTCAGCAGACAAAATAGGGGCGGTTCGGATAATTAGGTTGTATGTTATCCGTATGGCTTGTCGGAAAGATAATAGGGCATCTCTAAAAACTGATTCTCGGTTCGCGTTAGCGGATATGACAATTACTTCTTTTATAGAACAAGCCGATAGGCTTGCAGTTTTTAAAGGTTCCTACTGCGTGAGGAGTATGAGTATAAATGGTAATAAAAATTAATGGTGAGGAACTTTCGTATACACTCGAAAATGAAAAGACCCTTGGAGAAGTGCTGGGCAGTATTGAGGAAGCATGCTGTCGTGAACATGAAACGATCGTGCAGGTTGCGGTTGACGGTAAAGAACTGACTTCCCATGAACTCGACCTATTGTTTAAACAGCCGGTTGATACGGATATTACCATTGAACTTTCAACATTCTCCGGAGCGGATATCCGTAATTATATGAAGGGTTTGACGCAAGAGTTGTCGAAATATGCAGATGACTTTGAACAGATACCGGTGTATATGCAGACCGGAAAGGATGTTCAGGTTTTGAATTTGCTCGAAGTGTTTTCGGAAAAATTGAATGAACTATACCGCTCTCTGCTTTTATCCGATATAACGGGACTTCCGATCGATATACAAATCGAAGAAAAATCGATTCATGAATATCAGAAAGACATAACAGCATTATTACACGATATTGTATCGAGTATTGAAGAAAAAGATATTATTCAAGTCGGCGATTTAG